>JAVBYH010000248.1 GCA_030824175.1 Bacteroidota bacterium
GCAACAAGCTGCGGCAGGAACTGACGACGCTCGAGGTGAGCACGAGCAGGCTCGAGGCGATCCAGGAGCTTGTGTTCGACATCAGCAAAAACATTGTCGATCCGATCGCGAGCATGAGCGCCGACATCGAGGAGCTGCAGAAGAGTTACGCGCTGCGCGATTTGCAGCCGTACATCCGCATCATTCGCGACAATGTGGAGCGGATGCAGGCAAAGCTCGAGAAGCTGCGTTTGCTGAAGGAAGACAAGACAATTGAGTATGTAAAGAACATACGAATGCTCGATCTCTCATAACCGGTGACCCCATTGGCAACAACACTACTGACAGAAGAAGAACTGCGCCGCATCGCCGCGACGATCGCCGAAGCCGAGGCGACCACCAGCGGGGAGATCCGTGTGAACATCCATAACCGGCGCTCCTGGCGCGAGCGCAAGCTTTCGCTTCACGATCTGGCGCTTAAACACTTCCGCGAGCTCGGCATGGACAAGACCGCCGAGAAGACGGGCGTGCTCATCTTCCTGTGCGTGCACGACCGCGCCTTCCACATCGTGGCGGACGAGGGCATACACACGAAGATCGGTCAGGAATATTGGACGGCGCTTGCGGAGACCATGGCTCGCCACTTCAAAACGGAGAAATTCTGCGAAGGCATCTGCTTTGCCGTGCGCGAGATCGGGGAACTCCTGACGAAGGAATTTCCGGTCATCCCCGGCGATACGAACGAACTCTCGAACGATGTTTCCTTTACGTGATCGGTTTTCATCCATGAATTGTACACTTGCGGTAGCACAGATCGATGCGGCGGTGGGAGACCTGAAGGGGAATGCGGCGCGCCATTGCGCCGCGGTCCGGCACGCCATTGACGCGGGCGCGGACATTGTGGTTTTCCCCGAGCTGAGCCTCACCGGATACACGGTGCGCGACCTGAATTGGGATGTCGCCGTGAGGGCGCGAAAGCAGGAGCTGTTCGAGGAGCTCGTCAATCTCAGCGCCGAGGCGACGATCATCCTCGGGGCGGTGGAGGAGGCGGATAATTTCGGCATGTACAATTCCGCATTCGTGTTCGAGGAGGGCGTGGTGAGCTCCGCGCACAGGAAAATATATCTCCCGACGTACGGCATGTTCGAGGAGATGCGGTACTTTTCGCGGGGGAGCACGGTGAAGTGTTTTCCCTCGCGTCACGGCAAGCTAGGTATCCTCATCTGCGAGGACATGTGGCACATGTCGCTGCCGTACGCGCTGGCACAGGATGGGGCGGAGATCCTCATCGCCCTCTCTGCGAGTCCGACGCGCATCTCCGGCCAGTCGCCGATGCTGCCCGCGCTCGCGCTGAACTACGAGCATCATAAAACGTACGCGCGTCTGCTCAGCTCGTATGTCGTGTACTGCAACAGGGTGGGAGTGGAGGACGGCGTGAATTTCTGGGGAGGATCGCATATCGTGAGTCCCTCGGGAGACATACTGGCGCAAGCGAAACTCTTCGACGAGGACATGATCCTGGCCCCGATCCGCGAGAACGAGGTGCGGCGGGCCCGCCGCCTCTCCCGGCATTTCATCGACGAGGACATGCACCTGACGGTGCAGCAATTGGAACGGATCCAGGCGGATCGCGATCGTCAGTCGTAACATTTTGAGGAAGCACGACGCATGGGGTCTAATGACATTCCGAAGTATCGAACGCGCGCGCGCGCCGTGTCGGCGCGGCGGCAGCTGTTCATGTGTGCCACGGGTGCGGTTCTGGTCTGTTTCGTCGTCATCACGGCGGCGGCCCAGACGCCGGAGCAGGGCGCCCGGCCGAACAGGGACATGTTCGACGCCGCATGCCGGCAGGGGGCCGATTCGCTTCTGCGCACATCGGGCGCGCTCGGGCTCCCGACGGTGCAGCTTCGGTTCGCCGACGGTGAACGGACCGGAAATTTCCGCGGTGTCCTTACGGATGCCGTCGTTGCGGCCGCAGGCGCCGTGTATACGGACGGGACGCTCGCAGATACGATCGTGACGCTCGGCGTGGAACAGGTGAGCGTTGCGTACGGCGATGGTTTCCGCGACGGATGGTTCGGAGAAAAAAGAACGCAGCGGACCGTGACGGTCGTGCTGCGGCTCGAGATGCAGCTTCGATCGAGCGGAAGGCTCCTCTCAACGGGCGCCCTGCGGAGCGCCGTTGCGGACACGATCGGCGTGGATGAGATCGCGCGCCTCGCGTCGTCGTCCCGCCACATCGCAACGGGCGCGGCGCCAAGCGGATCGGTGTGGGAGAAGATACTGGAGCCGGCCATCATCACTGTCTCCTCAGGCATCGCGATCTATCTCTTTTTTACGGTGCGGAGCTGATGATGCTGCGCACCCATCACACGGCTTTCGGGTTGTTCTGCGGCATGGCGTGTGCGACGGCATTGTTTCTTTCCACGACGAACACGTCGGCCCGCATTGCCCGCAAGCTTACGCGGCCGGCGCCGACATACGAGGCGACGCTGCTCGCTTTCGGCGACGTGAACCTCGGCCGGTCGCTCGGACAAGTGCTGCTGAAGGATGCCGTCCATTACCCGTTCGAAAAATTCGAGCGCGACACGGCGGACATTTATTTCGTGAACCTTGAAAGCACGCTGTCCGATCAGAACGGCGAGACGGAATCTCCCGAGAGCAATTATGTGTTTACCGGTCCCCCGATCGGAGCCGTGACACTGGCGAAGGCGGGCGTTACATACGCGGCGACGGCGAACAATCACGCATACGATTACGGCGAACGCGCTGCACTCGAGACGATCGACCACCTCGACCGCGCGAACATCGCGCACGTGGGCACGGCGAAGGCCGCGGAACATGTCTTCGAGCCGTTGTGGATCGAGAAGAACGGGCTCCGCATCGCGCTGTTCGCGGTGACCGATATAATGAATACAGGCTGGGGATGGCGCACGCATGTGGCCTCGACCGACACCGCGCTCCTGTTTCCGAAGATGCGCACCGCGGCGTCGACGGCGGACGCCATGGTGATCAGCATCCACGGCGGAGACGAGTATGCCGAGGTTCCCTCGGACCGCATGCGGCGCTTCATGCACGCATGCCTGCGGCAGGGGGCGACGGTCGTGCTCGGCCATCATCCGCACGTTCCCTACGGCATCGAACGGCTAGACGGACGGTATATCGTGGCCTCGCTCGGCAATTTCGTGTTCCACCAACCCCAGAGGGAATGGACGCAGCTGAGTTACGGAGTGTTGTTTACATTTTCAAAGAAGGACGGCAAGACGGCCGTTTCGCTGAAACGGATCATTCCCATCGCCGTCGGGTTCCAGCCGGCGCGGATCAGCGACGCAGGCGTGCGTGGAAAACTACTGGCGCGCACGCAGCGCTATTCATCAATTTCACTGACACAGTACCACTAAATAAAGACGATCACCTATGACAGCAGTACAACGAACCTTCTCTCTAGCCGCAGTCCTCATTGTCGCGCTCGGCGCGGCGATGGTTTTCTCATCATGCAGCGCGAGCAAAGGCGAAGAAGTCCTCACGGCCGAAGCGCAGTACGCGAAGGCGATGCGCGAGTATGACGACGAAAATTACCTTGAAGCGATCGAGGCGTTCAAGACGATCACTGTGCAATACCAGGGCAGCACGGTGGCCGACGGCGCGCAGTTCCATATCGGCGAAGCGCGCTTCGAGCGCGGCGAGTATATCCTCGCCGCAGCGGAATACGACATGCTCGTGCGCTCGATGCCGTCGTCGAAACATCTTGCAACCGCGCGCTACAAACGAGCCCTCTCGTACTTCATGATGTCGCCGAAACCGCAGCTCGACCAGAAATACACGAAGCTCGCCATCGACGACTTCCAAACGTTCCTCGAGTATTCCCCGCAGGACTCGCTGGCGAAGGACGCCGAAGCGAAGATCGCCGAATTGACCGACAAGCTGGCCCGCAAGGTGTTCGAGAGCGGCATGCTCTACTTCCGCCGCGAGCAGTACAAGGCCGCCATCGTGTATTTCGACAACGTCACCGAGCAGTATCACGACACGCGCTACGCCGACGCCGCCATGTACTGGAAGGCCCGATGTCTGCGCGAACGCCGCGACTACGCCGGAGCCGTCGCGACGGTGGACCAGCTGTTCGAAAAATTTCCCTCTACGCCGCTCCGCGAGGATGCGCTCGAGCTTCGCGCCGCTGCGGAGACGCTCCGGCTGGCACCGAAGGCTGAGGACGATGCACGCAAAACAGATGGAACCTTATGAGGGATCTGAAAACCGTCAAGGCCTCCCAGGCCAACATGACGCAGCTCGTGCTGCCCGACGAAACCAACATGCTCGGCAACCTGCTCGGCGGGCAGCTCATGCACTGGATCGATCTCGTCGCGGCGATTGCCGCGATGCGGCATTCGAAACGCGTCTGCGTCACCGCCTCCGTCGATGAGATCAATTTCATCCACCCGGTGAAGCAGGGCGAAGTGGTCACGCTGCTGGCATCGGTGAATCGCGTGTTCTCGACGTCCATGGAAGTCGGCGTGAGCGTTACGGCCGAAAATCTGCTCACGGGCGAGACGCATCACACGAACTCGGCCTATCTGACGTTTGTCGCCATCGATGAGACCGGAAAGCCTGTCGTTGTCGATCCGATCAATTGCGAGTCCGATCTGGAGATCCGCCGATATAAGGAAGCCCTGCGACGGCGGGAACTGCGGCTCCAGCGGCGGATTAAATAATATGAGAATGACCGAAGCGGAACCGACGCCGACGTTCACCCCGGTGTATCTTCTGTGCCGTCTCCTGATACGGCGCACAGGCGCGGCAGCGTTCATGCTTGTGCTCGTGTGCGCCGCGCCGTGCGCGGCGGGCATCAGGGGAGCGGCAAGCCTCGGCATCACAGTACACTACGAATTCCCGATCACTCCGACGCTTCCGGCATTTCTCCACTACAGCAGCCCGCGCTATGTCGATCTCGTCTGCATCGACGCCGCGGCCGGGCAGCTCGTCATCCTGAAAAACAACGGCGAGGGCGTGTTCACCGGCGTCATCCCCATAGCGAGGGCGACCGACGCCTCATCGCTCATCGTCGGCGATGTGAACCTGGACGGCATCGACGACATCGTCATCGTGCGCCGCGGGCTGCGCCAGATCGAAGTGCTCGTCAGTTCCGCCGCGGATTCACTCTACACAAGCGTGCGGTATCCCGTGCGGTATTATCCGGACCGTGCGGTCATCGGCGACATCGACAACGACAAGATTCCGGACATCATCACCTGCGGACAGGTGTCGTCGGGAGCCACGCTGCTCCGGGGCACGGGGGACGGATCGTTCCGTGAGGCGCAGGAGCTCTTCACAGACATCCCCGTGAGCGATCTTTTCGTCCGCCGCCTGAACGGCGACGCGCATCCCGACCTCATCCTCCATAACTGGCTCTCCGGAGAACTCGTGTTCGAGATCGGGATGGGAGGTCTTCGTTTCGCGGAACAGACACTGTTGCCGTTCCAGAAGGATTCCGCGAGCATCGCCTTCCTGCAAACCAACAACGACGCCGTCACGGATTTTGCCCATGCCGTTCCCGAGAAGAATCTCCTCCAGATCTTCGAAGGCGACGGCATCGGCGGCTACCATCTCGTGCAGGCGCTCGACATGAACGTGCGGCCGACACGTCTCGAGGCGCTCCGCATTGGCGCGCGGCAGTGCGATGACCTGCTCGCCCTGAACTCGGACAACGGCACGTTTTCACTCTATCTCAACCGTGGAGACGGAACATACGACGAGGAGATCCAATTCGGCGGCGGTGAAGGGATGCTCCTCCACGGCGACGTGGACGGGGACGGGAAGGACGACCTGCTCTCGGTGCCGGTGCGCGGACGGACGGCGCAGATCTATTACAACGGATCCACGACGCCGCATGCGGATGCGGCTGACTGGACAACGGTGTCGTATGCGGTCGGCAGGCTTCCGCTGGCACTCGCCACGGGGGATTTCAATAACGACGGACGGGAAGACTGTGCCGTCGCCAATGCCGGCAGTTCGACGATGTCGCTGCTGCTCTCGAGTCCGGTGCAGGGATACACCGGGCAGCTCTCCTTCGAGACGGTGCCGTCGCCGACATCGATCAACCTGTATTCGAAGAGCGACACGACCCTGACGTTCATTTTTGCCCATGCCACGAAGTCGCGCGTCTCCGTCCTGTCGCTCACCGAACGGGGGCGCGGAGGCACAGAGGCCGTGATCGAGACGCGGCTGTATACGATACCGACGGCGGAGCGGCCGAGCGTGATCATTTCGGACCTGGCCGTGCAGAAGAAGACAATAGAGTTTTTCGTCTCGGCCGGCGCTCCTCAGTCGTCCCTGTCCTACTACCAGCAGGTTCGCGGCACGAGGTTCATCGAGCGCAGCTTCAAGCCGATCATCCCCGCGAAGCTGTTGGCCGGGGCCGTGAACGATTTCAACTGCGACGGACGACCGGACCTGGCGTATGTGTACGCTGACCAGCCGACGGGCAAGTATGTACTGGGCATCACATTCAGCGATTCGGCCGAGTCGTACAAGTCCAACACCTTGTCGTACGTGTTTGCGGACAGCGTCATGAAGCGCTGCTTCCTCTATTTCGACGATTTCGATGGCGATACGTACACCGATTGTCTTCTTGCGCATGCTCCCTCCAATACGATGCGTGTCGCCCTCGGCGGCGGGCACGGGAAGTTCCGCGAGATGAAAACGATCGCCTCCGGCGTTCCCGTCGCGTTGGCGGATCAGGTGCAGATACTGGATTTCGACGGGGACGGCGTGATCGACATCGTCGTCATGAATGCCGCGACCTCCGAACTCTTCCTGCTTCGCGGCAGGGGAAACGGATCGTATCACACAAAACAATTCATCCTGGATGTTCCGCCCGATGGAACATTCCGCTGCTGCGATCTTAACGGCGACGGCGCGCTCGATGTCGCCGTCACGGATCCGAAGCGCAACATCATCTCATTCCATTATGCGAAACACCGTTAAGACATCTCTCTTGATTCTCGCCCTGCTTCCCGCGCTCGCCGTGTCTCAGCAGACGGAATGGCGGAAATGCACGACATTCGACCGTTTCCTTGCCGGCACGTCGCCGGGGATCGACGCAAAAATTTCAACCGCTGCCAGAACGGAAAGGCATACGAGCATCCTCAGTCCGTCTAAACATTTCCGGATCCATTACGATACGACGGGAGCTGATCAGCCGGCGTTGGTCACGGAGACGGGAACGAAGATCGCCGGGTCGACACGGGCGTTTGTCGATTCCGTCGCAAAAATTTTCGATTCTGTCTGGACATGGGAAATATCGAACTTCGGTTTCACTCCACCACCGATGGATAATGGAGAAGGCGGCGGGGACGAGTTCGATGTGTACATCTACGACCGCGGAGGGGACAATTTCGGGGAAACGTTGTGGAGCGAGACCCCGATCGCGGGATCTCCACTTCGGTTTCCCGCGTTTATCAATATCGACAATGATTTTGGGACAGGCTTCCGGACGATGGGGATGGACGGCCTCCGGTCAGTCGCGGCGCACGAAT
>JAVBYH010000374.1 GCA_030824175.1 Bacteroidota bacterium
GGATTATCAGATCATCGCGCTGCAGCCGATGCCGCTGAGGTCCGTGCGGGCATCGGTCGAGGTGTTATATTAACAACAAAAACAATGGGCGAGATGAATCTCGCCCTACAAAAGACAAAAAAAGAAGGAATGATGAGAGTATGAAAACAATGAAGATGATGCTTCCCGTTGTGATGCTGCTTGGTTTGTTTGCAGGTTGCAAGAAATCCGATTCGATCACCGATCCCGGAACGATCCCCGGCGCGGCGCAGGCTGTTTATGTCGTGAACGAGGGTAATTTCGGGAAGGGCAATGCGTCACTCAGCATGTACATCCCGGACTCGGGAAAGGTGTTTCAGGACGTGTTCACAAGCGTCAACCAGCGCAGTCTCGGCGACGTCGGCAATGACTTCGTCGTCTACGGCAAGTACGCATACATCGTCGTGAACAACTCGCAGAAGATCGAGGTCGTAACGCTCGAGACGATGAAATCGGCGGGTACGATCACGATCCCCGGTCCCGATGCAAAAAGCCCGTTTAAGGTCGCGATCTACAGCTCGACGAAGGGCTATGTGACGAATCTCTACGACAATTCGGTGACGGTCTTCAATCCGACGACGTTCGCCATCGTGAAGGAGCGGATTCCCGTGGGCATGAATCCGCAGGGCATAGTCGCGTACAACGACAAGCTGTACGTCTGCAATTCGGGGTACGGCGCGGACAGCACCGTATCGGTGATCGATCCGCTCACCGATACGGTCGTGAAGACGATCGTCGTCGGTAAACAACCGAGCGAGATTGGGGTGAGTTCAGCCGGCAAGCTCATCGTGCGCTGCGAGGGCGTCGGATCGTACCCCGATCCCCAAAAGGAATCCGCCGGCAGCATCGTGCGCATCGATCCGGCAACACAGACCGTAACGGCAACGCTTCCGCTGCCGCTCGCCAACTATGACCATCCGACGAAGATGGCCGTGTCGGTCCACGGCTTCGCGTATGTGAAGGTGAGCTCCGGCATCATGAAGGTGGAAACGAACACGCTCACGATCGCGAAAGAGGCGTTCATTCCATTCTCCTCGTGGAGCATCAACGGCATGGCGTACGACGACACGAAGGACCGGCTCTACGTGGCGGACGCTGTGGACTATGTGAGCGCCGGCACGGTGACTGTGTACGACGCCGAGGGGAAAGTCGCGACGACGTTCAAGACGGGGATCATTCCCGGCAAGATCGCCTTCAAGGTGGTCCCGAACACGTCGATTAATTGAGCCGGGGACGAGACCATGAGAACATTTTCAATTCCGCAGATTGACGACGACTGCGCTCCCGCCATACAGCGCGCGATCGATCTGAAGACGAAGCCCGTGGGCGCGCTCGGCGCGCTCGAGGAGCTCGCGCTCCGCATCGGTACGATACAGCAGACGGACACGCCCGAGCTCATTCTCCCGCACCACATCGTCTTCGCGGCCGATCACGGCATCGCAGCCGAAGGCGTGAGCGCGTATCCCCAGGCGGTCACCAATCAGATGGTGCAGAATTTTCTGCAGGGGGGAGCGGCCATCAACGTGTTCTGCAGGCAGCACGGCATCGGCATGACGATCGTGGATGCCGGAGTGATCGGCGAGTTCGCCGACGCGCCCGGCCTCGTGAAATCGAAGATCGCACCAGGCACGAGGAACATGCTCTCCGGGCCGGCGATGACGGTTGAGGAGTGCGTACGCGCCATCGACGCGGGGGCGCGGATCGTGGACGACATCGCCGCGCGCGGCACGAACATCATCGGGTTCGGCGAGATGGGCATCGGTAACACATCATCCGCCGCCTTACTGCTCCATGCCCTCACCGGCACGCCGCTCTCCGACTGCGTCGGGCGCGGCACGGGGCTCGACGACGACGGAGTCGCGCGCAAGCTGCGCGTGCTCACGAAGGCGGCCGCGCTCCACGCGGAAGCCCGCACGCCCGTTGAGATCCTCGCGGCCGTCGGCGGATTCGAGATCGCCATGATGTGCGGCGCGATGCTCGCGGCGGCCGAGCACGGCATGGTGCTCCTTGTGGACGGCTTTATCGCCGGTGCGGCGTTTCTTGCCGCATACCGGATCGAGAAGGCCGTGTACGACTATGCCGTGTTCTGCCATCAGTCGGACGAGGCGGGGCATCGGCACCTCCTCGAGTCGCTGAATGCTGAACCCATCCTGAAACTCGGCATGCGCCTCGGCGAAGGCACCGGATGCGCCCTCGCGTTCCCGCTCATCCGCTCGTCCGTGAACTTTCTGAATGAGATGGCGTCGTTCGAGAGCGCCGGTGTGAGCACGAGCGCGTCATGAGGACGCAGCTTCGCCATTTCTTCACCGCGATGATGTTCTACACGCGGATCCCGTGCCCGGGGTGGGCCTGGCACGGGCATGTGAACGGAGCCGATGAGCTCGATCTCGCGACCGTGTATTTTCCTGTGATGGGATGGATCGTTGCCGGCATCGGCGCCGCCGTGTATACGGGGGCGCTGCTGCTGTTCACCCCCGAGCTTGCGATTCTGCTCAGCATGATCGCACAGATCCTCGCCACGGGCGCGTTCCATGAGGACGGCTTCGCCGATGTGTGCGACGGATTCGGCGGCGGCTGGACGAAGGAGCGGATCCTCGCCATCATGAAGGATTCGCGCGTCGGCGCGTACGGCGCGATCGGCATCGGCGCGATGCTCGCGGTGAAATTCTTCGCCCTTGCGGCGCTGCCTCCGGGGGAAGTTGTCGTGCTGCTGTTGGCCGCGCACAGCCTCAGTCGCGCAACCGCTGCAACATTTATCCATACTCATGCGTATGTACGTGAACATGACGACGCCAAGGCGAAGCCCATCGCGAAGGGCATCACACCCGTGCGCATGCTTGTGACGATCGTGCTCGGCGTGCTTCCGCTCGCCCTGTATCCGCACCTCTGGGGCTTCATTGTGCTGCTGCCGCTTGCGGCCGTAAAATTTTTCTTCGGGCGCTGGTTCGCGAAATGGATCGGCGGCTACACTGGCGACTGCCTCGGCGCTGTGCAGCAGACCACAGAGGTTGTCATCTATTTGTTTTTTATAGCCATGCAGAGAATCGTGTAATATGGACATTTATCTCATCCGCCATACTGTGACCACAGTGCATCACTCCGTCTGCTTCGGTCGCACGGATGTTCCCTTGGCGGAGACGTTCGACGTCGACGCCTCTCGCGTGCTCGACAAGCTCCCTCACCGCGATGCGCTCACCGTCTACTCGAGTCCCCTCCAGCGCTGCCGCTCGCTCGCAAAAAAAATTTCCCCGTTCTTTTACATGGATGACCGTCTCATGGAGCTGCACTTCGGCGCCTGGGAAATGAAGAAGTGGGACGACATCAGCAGGGAGGAGCTCGATCCGTGGATGGAGAATTATACCGAGCTCGCACCTCCGGGCGGAGAGTCCTGCAACGAGCTTGCCCTGCGCAGCCGGGAGTGCTTCGAGGAGATCCTGCGCCGCGAGCATTCCTCCGTCGCCGTCGTTACGCACGCAGGCGTCATCCGGGCCCTGCTCGCAGGATTGCTTGAAATTCCACTATCCGCATCATTCACATTCAGCATCGATCATGGCGGCGTCACACGGATCGATGCCGTCGACGGCCGCAGGACGATCGCATACGTGAACCGCTAAACCCGGGCCGTTAACGATCCGCACCACCGCTCCCCGTTATTCCGGAACCTCCTCACAGGGGTATAGAATTATTCTCGGAATTTCCCTACATTAGAACTCACCATACACACACATTTCTCCTGAGGACAAATCCAGCAGTGGGCACATTCAACGCACGGGCTTTATGATCTACATACAGGCATTGTGGGACCTTCTCTATCATCCGGTTCATGCCGCACTGAAGAACGAACAGGAATTGGCGCGCATGAAAGGCAGCGGAAGCGATACGGTGAAGGCGCTGGCGTCCGTCGCAGACGACGTTCTCAACGGAACTGTCACGGTCGGCGAGGCCCAGTGGAGGGACCGCATCGAGAGCCTGCGCACGCGGATGGAGCGATCGAACGAAATACTATCGATCGCCGATTACGGGGCGCAGTCGCCATTGAAGCAGCTCTCGGCACAGACGATGTACGCCGGCCGCGTCGTCACGCGCAGCGTGAGGGAGGTCTGCCGCTCGTCGAGCAAGCCGCTCAAGTGGTCGATGTTTCTTTTCCGGCTGGTCCGGCGGTTGAAGCCGGAGAGCCTCCTCGAGCTCGGAACGTGTCTCGGCATCTCGGGGGCCTATATCGGCGCCGCCATGTCGATGAACGGCTTCGGATCTCTCGTAACGATCGAGGGTGCCGAGACCCTCGCCGCGAAGGCGCAGACGAATTTCGACACGCTCGGCTTCCGCAACATAGAAACGGTGGTGGGACGGTTCCAGGACCGGCTCGACGCCGTTCTCCAGAAGACCGGCAGGCTGGACGCGGTTCTTATAGACGGACACCACGACGGTGCGGCGACGCTCCGCTATTTCGAAACGATCCTTCCCGCGCTCGCTCCCGGTGCCGTCGTCGTCTTCGACGACATCGGCTGGTCGATGGAAATGCACGAGGCATGGAAAATGCTGCGGGCGCATCACAGCGTCGGCTGCTCAATCGACATGTTCGATATGGGCATATGCTGCATCGGCGGGTCGGTGCGTGAAACATACAGGATCGCAATTTAAGCGTGCGGCATGATGCCGTCGTCGACAGCGGCCAACGGATACGGTGCGGATGAATAATGTTATTGAGAAGTTTCGCGGGGGATTGGTCGTATCGTGCCACTCCGATATGAACGATCCGTTCGACAGTCCGGAGTATCTGGCGCTCTTCGCGCGGGCGGCTCAGATGGGCGGGGCCGTCGGCGTTCGCGCGCAGGGGATCGGCAATATCAACGCGATCCGCCGTGCCGTCGAACTGCCCGTCATCGGCACGACGCGCGGCATGTTCGGCGACGATTGGATCCTCATAACGCCGGACTTTTCGGATATCGCCCAGATCGTCGCCGCCGGCGCGCACGTGGTCGCGATCGATGCAACGGCGCGGCGGAGACCCAACGGCATGGACGGCTGTGACTTCCTCCGCGAGGCGCGCGCCCGTTTCGATGTGACGCTGATGGCCGACTGCTCCCAGTTCGAAGAGGGGATCGCGGCGGCGGAGGCGGGGGCCGATCTTATCGCGACGACACTCTCCGGCTACACATCCGAAACGGAATCTCAGACCACGGAGGAACCCGATTTCGACCTGCTGAAGAGCCTGGTACGCGCAGTGAGCGTGCCGGTGATAGCCGAGGGACGGATCTGGACTCCGGATCAGGCGAAGTACGCGCTCGACTGCGGTGCATACGCCGTCGTCGTGGGCACGGCGATCACGCGCCCGCGTGTCGTCACAGAAAAATTCGTCGAGGCATTGGGGAAAAGAACGAAACGCGAAAACACCTGAGCAAGCCATGGAACCATCGACACTCATCTTCACCTCCGACGGCTGTCGGGGCATCATGGACGATGCGTTCACTGACGCGGCCGTGATACACGTTGCGGATGCATTCGCCCGGACGTGCGGTACGATCGGGCACGAGCGGACGAAAACGATCGCGGTCGGCTTCGACGGCCGCCGCTCATCGCAGCGCTTCGCCGTGCATGTCGCCGAGGTATGCTCGTCGTACGGCTACCGCGTGATCCTCTCGAATGCGATTATACCGACCGCGGTCCTTTCGTTTACCGTCGGAGCGCTCCCGGGCACCAGGGGCGTCATGATCACCGGCGGCAGCGCTCCGTCGTCCTTCAACGGCATGCGCTTCCTCGCCGGGGATGGTCGCCCGTTCGCTCCGGACGATGTGCAGCGTGTGAAAGCCGCCCTCACGACTGAAGCGCGGCCGTTCGATCCGATGCGGGAAGCGATCGTGCTCACGGATCTTCTTCCCGCATACCTTGCGCATCTCCGCGCGCTCGTCGATGGAGACCTCCTCCGGTCGTTCGGCGACAACCCCCAGAGCCATGCGGCGCTCATCATCGATTCGATGGGCGGTGCCGGGCAGACGCTGCTCGAGGATCTCCTGGCGTCGTACGGGTGGAGGGCCCAAACCATCTTTGGAACTGCCGATCCGAATTTTTACGACCGTACACCCGAAGCCTCCAGCCACCATCTCGAGCCGCTGATCTATAACGTCAACGTCACGCACACGCTCTTCGGCATTGCCGCGGACGGAGACGCCTCGGGCTGGACCCTCGTCGACGAAGACGGTGTGGTGATACCCGGGCAGGATGTGTCGCGCGCACTCGCACACCATCTGCGCGCACATGCGCGCATCGCGGAGCCGGAACGCGATGCCATTCTCGCCGGATTGCTGTGCGCGGAACTGATCGCCTCATCAGGCATGACGCTCCGCGCTGCCGTCGATGCATGCACCTGAGGCGCCGCGCGATGAAATGCCGGGCGATGAAATGATTGCCCTTGCTTTTAACAAAATATTTCGGCAAGTACCAGGAGGGACCATGCAGGTGTGCATGCCTTCAACCTCACTTTTTTTCCATAGGAGGGTAGTATGTTCTGTCCGAACTGCAAAGCGGAATATCTTGCCGGCGTCGCTGAATGCGCCGAATGCAGGGTGCCCCTCGTCGACGCTCTCCCTGTGATCGATCACGAACATTCGGTGCCGGTCTATGTGGAGGTGATCACCTACAACGCCGGCGATATCGCGCTCATCAAGTCCATCCTCGACGACGGTGAGATCGATTATCAAATCGAAGGCGAATATTTCAATGCCATGCTCCCGCCCGTGCAGCCGGTGAAGATCCTCGTCCCTGCCGATAAAGTGGAGATGACAAAGGAAATCCTGAAGGATTTTAATCTGACGTACCTGGGAATTCATACCTGATGGGACATGCGGAATGACAATGGACGAGGACTTCACACGGCGCTTGTTGAGCGTTCGTCAGGCGCGGCATCTCCAGCTGCCTGTAAAATCGAAAGTGTACGACTTTGCCGAAAACCTCCTGAGCCTGTTGTTCCCGCATTTTTCCGAGGAGACATACAGCGAACAGCACGACGTCGGCGCCCGCCTGCAATTGCTCGGGCGCGACCTGAAGATCGCACTTCTTCCGCTGCAGTCGCAGATGGACACCGGCATCGACGAGATCGCCGAGCGCTTCTTCGCGGACCTGCCGGAGGTCTTCGCCGACCTCTGGAGGGATGCCGAGGCGATCAACGACGGCGATCCGGCTTCCGAGAGTGTCGATGAGGTGATCTCCGCGTACCCGGGCTTCTATGCTATCGCCGTCTACCGCATCGCCCATCGATTCTACGGCCTTCACGTTCCGATCTTTCCGCGCATCCTTTCGGAATTCGCCCATCAGAAGACGGGGATCGACATCCATCCGGGCGCCGCGATCGGACGCGCCTTCTGCATCGATCACGGCACGGGCATCGTCATCGGGGAAACATCCGTCATCGGCGACAACGTGAAGATCTACCAGG
>JAVBYH010000103.1 GCA_030824175.1 Bacteroidota bacterium
GAATGCACGCAACACTTCCCGCCTTGGGATGCGTCGCGGCGCCGCCGTTGATGCTGACAGTCGCGTGCGAGACCCATGCGGGAATGCGCAGATACACCGGGAACTCCGCGTCGACGGCCGCAGAAAACTTCAGCGTGATCGTCTCATCGAACGGGTATGTCGTCTCTTCCGTGAATTTCACTGCGACGCCGCTGCCGACAGTCGCCGTCACTTCGGACGGAGCGTACGTCATCAGAGCAAGGCCGCAGTCCTGCGTCGCGAGCCACAGCTGGCTCGTGAACTTCGGCCACGCCTGGTGATAGTTTGCCGTGCAGCAGCCGTATCCGTCGTCGAGCCCGAAGAGGTGCGTGCCCCAATGACGCGTATTGAAGTTCTGATAGTTCGTGTCGCACATGATCTGATTGGGTGTCTGGTAATACTGGCGTCCCGTAAAGTCCGCTTCGACGCCCGCCGGCAGCGCATTGAATGCGAGCTTCTCGAGGATCTCGGCGAATTGCACATCGCCCGTGATGCGCAGCAGGACCTCGAGGCTGTACATGTACTCGACGACGGTGCATAATTCGGTGCCGTGCGACGGATCGGTGCCGTGGAGCAGTTCGTCGCCGCTGAACATGCCGTTGACCTGACCGTGATATTTCATGAGATCGGAGATCCCTTTTTTAACGGCCCTGATGTACCGTTCATCCTTCGATTGCTGGTAATACACTCCCGGCTGCTTGATCCCCATTCCCGTGTTCACGCCATGCCAGTATTTCGGATCGCCCGATTCGAACTCACCCGTCCAATCCTCCGTCTGCGCGAACACGGTCTGCGCGAGTTCGAGAAGCCACGGCTCACCCGTTCTATTATAGAGCCAATAGATGCTCTGCAGGTTCTCGCCGCCGCGCGCCTTCGCCCAGTCGGTCCAATAGGCCAGCGGCTTCCGGGGAAGCTGTTCTTTCTGGTACCGAAAATATTTGGACATGAATGTCAGGACGCGTTCGTCGTTCGTCGCCTCGTAGTATTGTTCCATCACCTTCAGCACGACCATGTGCGGCCACCAGTCCTCTTTGTTTTTCTCCATCCACTCCAGCCATCGCTCCTTCGCCGAGAATTTTCTCGTCGAATCGCTTCGCGGGCCGAAGAAACCGTCCGCGCGCTGTGTCGCGATGCTCCATTCGACCCAGGGACGCACTTTTTTAATGAGGACGGAATCCTTCAGCGTATACGCGAGCGGCGTGAGTCCGTCCAGCCAGTACGGGCCGCGTTCCCAGGGGTCGCCATTTCCGCCGAGCCAGCCGTTCTCGGGTCCGACATCCTTCCAGATCTCGTCGAGATGACCCGTCATGCCCGCGGCCGACAGCGTGAGCTGCTGCCTGAGCCATCCCATCGGCGTGATCGACCCGAGAGGGAGCTGGATGTACGGATTCTCCTTCAGCGGGAGCCGGTTGGAGACGTAATGGGGATTCTTCGCACAGAGCGCGATCGGAACGAGGAGAACGAAGAACCGGAACAGACGGACGATGGTTTTCATAAGGAACCGAGTTTGGTCTGAGTCGACGCCGTCCCTCCCCGCAGGGCAGGAGACGTATTATTTTTTGTACATGTCGATGAGCAATTTCGCCATGATGGAGTCCCAGATGTAATTCGACGGACTTTCCTGCACGGCAATATCGGGACTGTACGACTCCCAGAACCGATGGTTTATTTCAAGCTGCGTCGTCACCGCCGACAGCATTTTTTCGCCGACTTGCCGCGCAACCGCGTCGTATCCGTAGTTCTTCAATCCCTGATAGACCATATAATCCCAGAGCAGCCACACGGGACCGTTCCATCGGCAGCAGCCGTCGACGTACGGCGTATAGTTCGGATCGTCCGCCGCGATCGTGGGGATGCCGTATTTCCGCCAGAATGTCTTGTCGTTCGTCAGATGCTTCACCAGTTCCCTGGCCTGTTCCTTCGATGCGACGCGGGCCCACATCGGAAGGAAGCCGATGAGCTCCTTCCGTTTAAGGCTCTTTCCCTCGAACATGAACGAGTCGTCACTCATGTTTACGTTGTAGTAGAACTTGTCGGCCGGATCCCACATGTGCGCGTTGATGAGTTTGGCGACGCGCTCAAATTTTACGCTCCACTCGCGCACCCCGGCCGTGTCTCCGAGCTCTTTTGCCGCGAGCTTCAGATAATGCATTTCGTTGGCGACCTCGGCCGTGAGGTCGAGCACGTCAAGTTCATGGGAGATGTCTCTTCCCTCGTCCTCTCCCTCGGAGAACAATTGAAAGACGACGTTCCATCCGTCTCGCACGTTCTCGATGATGCCGTAGGGTCCCCATTCGAACATGCCGTCCTGATCCTGGTCCCGTTCCTTTTCGAGGTAGCGTATGAATTTCGCCCCGGCGTCGTAGCCGTCCTTCAGGAACTGACGGTTCCGGCCGACCGTATAGATCTCCCAATTCGTCCACGCGAAGAAGGGTGCCGACGTCGTCGGGACGCCTTCATGGGGGTACACCTGCGGACCGCGGGGACCGTGGCGATAGGCTATCAATCCGTCCTCGTACTGCTGTTCGATGTAGACGCGTTGAGATTCCTCGGCAGAGCGCGCATCGAGATATGCGTACGGCAGCATGGAGATGGACTCGTGCATCACCTGGTGTCCGTGTCCCCAGCCCCACACGGGATTGCGAGAGAAGGCGTAATAGTTATACGACGTCTGTCCGCCCGGAGGAAGCATGCATTGGCGGACGAGATTGAACGCGCCGAGATAGACGATGCGTTCCTTTTCCGACGTAAACTTCATCCGCGGCACTGTGCGGAACAGCTCCGTGTTCTCGTCAGCGTGCTGCTGCAGCGTTGCCGCGAGGGCCGACCGGACATCGGCCGCCAATGCGCCCTCGTCGGAGGCGAGGTCCTGCACGCCGCGAACGAACCGGACGGAATATTTTTCCCCGGGGTTGAGCGTGATGTTCTTCTGCAGGGCGACGAAGTTCACCGCTCCCGTCTTCGCCTCGTTCAGCGACTTCACATCCTCGTGCGCCTTGCTCATTTTCTTGATCGTAAAATAAAAATCCTCCACCGTGCATGCGCTGTCCGCCCCGTAGCTGTCGACCGGCTGGTCGCAGGCGAGCATATCCCTGAATTCAGTCGGGTAGCCCCGCTCCTTATAGAGATTGCTGATGAACCGCGTGAGCGGCTCGCGATGCGTGAACACATAGCCGTGACGGTCGGCATCGAAGCGCACCACCGTCATCGCGTCGGCCGCGTGGGAGAGAAGCGGATAGAGTTTGATCGAGAACGGCTTCGCGCCCGTGTTCTCCATCTCATAGCTGATGACGGCAGAGCCGGAGGAGTAGACGAAGAATGTCTCCTGCGTCCTGAGACCTTCGAACGGCTCGTACTCGAGGATGGCCATGTCGGGGAATGATGCGGTCACGACCGGCTGCCGTGCGAAATCCCGGATCTTGTCGATCACGATGTTGTTGACCTTCCAGATCACCGACAAGTCACCGGCGTACTGGCTGGTGTATGTGACAGGCTTGTCGGCCGTGAAATAGTTCATGAAATACGACTTGTCGGCGAAGAAACGCGAGCGCTTCATCGCCGCCGCATAATTCGTAAACAGCGGATCGGTCCCCTTCGCCTTGATCCGGAGGAATTCATCTTTTACGACCACCTGCGCGTCGGTTGTGAGCGCCACCGTGAGCACGCACAGGAGCACCGCTGCCATTGTTCGAAAAACCATGTTCAGTCCTTTTTGCATGCTCGTTCAGTGTGCTTGTTGGCGCGCGCTCACGACGACGGAGTTGTCTGGATCGAGAATGCGCGCGTAGAAATTGTAGCCTCCGAAATTGTTCTCGATCTTCAGCATGAGTTTGTTCCATCCCTTCTTCAGCATGAGCGGCACACGGTCCTGGTCCGGCTCGCAGATGCGGACGGCAAGGATCCGGTGAATTGCCGTGTCGTTCAGGAAAACTTTCACGCCGTCGTCCGATCCGAGGAGCAGGGGCAGCGTCTGTTCTTTCGGCGAATAGAGGTACGTCATCGCGTAGACGACGACCAACTCGTACGGGTCGTACTTGTACAGGTCCATTCGCCCCTTCGCCGGCGTCGTGTCGATCGTCCACCCGATCGGCTTATTGTCGACCCCGGGGTAGGTCTTCTTCAGATCGATCTCCTTCTCGGGCGGGTACGGAATGTCGATGCCTGTGCGGACGAGGCGTTCGTCTCTCGGATTGGGGAACGGGCCGATCATATTCCATTCCGCGATGAAACTCCGGATCGGCGTAAGCACGAATGCGTCGATGCCGAGCGCGTAGCCCGCGGACGAGGGATGTTTTCCCGTCACGGCAAACTGCAGACGGATCGACTTGCCGCGCGTCGCAATCCCCTTCAGGAGAATCATGCCACCCGGCAGGATCGATTTGTCGTAGGCGGCGATCGTCCCGACCTTTCTCCCTTCGTACAGCACGTCCGTGTTCCCGTACCCGGGACCCGCCGTGTAATAAAGCGAGACGTCGTACGATTGTTCTTCGGCAGGGAGCGTAAGGAACATCGTCTCACCGGGACCGGCGGCCGTGACCTTCAACTGCCTGTTGCCGAGCCAGTCCGCCCCGAACGACGACATATCTTCGATCGAGGAGCGCATCGTCGCGCTTTCCGGCGTGAACGCTTCGGCGTCGACCGCCTTGTTCGGAACAGCGACCCTCAGCGGGATGCGCAGTCCGGCGGGGAGCATCTCAGGAAACCGTTTGTGCGGCTCGCGCTGATACCAGTACGCGGTGGAGCTGAAATCGGTCCGCTCGACATTTTCCGTTCCATGCTCGATGTCGAACCGGATCGATTTCGTGAACGGGATCGCGTCGAGGATGTGGAATCGGTATGCAGCGATGCGGCTGAGCGAATCGTCCTTGATGATCAGCCCGTGGTACGGTGCGGCGAACTCGCCGGTGTTAAAATACCAGCCACCCTGGAAATAATCCTCAGTTCCCGTGCCGTAGAGCGACGGATGTTGTTCCCCGTCGACGTACACCTTCTCGTCGCCTTCGAGATATTGCAACCCTTTCTCGTAGCTCTGCATGCTCATGTTCATGCCGACAACATGCCCGGCGCCTTCAGCCTCGAGGACCGTATAATTTTTCGAGCGGTCGCAGCGCGCAGTTCTGTTCCATTGGGCATGGAAATAGGCGGTCGAGGATTCGAGCGGCCGATCGAGCTTCTGATAGCCGATATGGAAATAGAACGAATTGATCTCGAGAGTCGACTGGTTGACCACTTCGATGCGGGCGGACGTGTTGAACGGCATGGGGAAATAAGAATAGTACCCGCCGCTGGACATGCCGATGTACGGCGTGATGTAATGCTTGTATTGGAACCCCGTGCCGAAGAAGTCGCCGATGGGCACCTCCACCGACGGGTATCGTTCGCCGTCCCAATACATACGGAGCAGAATGTTGCGCAGGAAGTATTTGTCCTTCGTGGCGACGGTCGTCCAGAAATTCACGATCACGCCCGGACCGTCGAGCTTAGCGATCGTCCGCGCCGCGCCGGGCGCGATGGCGATAAAATCGTCGTTGCCGTCCGTCGTATCGCAACTGGACACCTGTACAAGCTTCGAGCTTTTAAGGAAGGGCAGCCGGCCCGGCGACAAAATGTTCTCAAGCTGTGCGTGCGCGGCCGATGAAAACAACAGAACGAACAAGGCGATTTTATTCATGATCCAGATCCCAATTATTGGACGGCATCTTTGACGCATCTGAACCCGACGGTGGCGTTCCTGTCGAATCCGGGCGAGACCTTCAGCAGTATCTGCGGATTGTCAGCGGGCTGCGGGCCTCCGGGGATGTACCACCAGCTTGACGTCGGATTATAAAAACTCCCGCCGCGGAGCATACCGAAATAATACGTGCCGTTGTCGTAAACATTGTTCGTCAGCTGCCACACGTTGCCGATGAGGTCCTGCACCCCGAACGGGCTCTTTCCGGCGGGGAAGGCGTCGACAGGCGTCGTGTGCCCGAGTTTGTGGTTGCATTTCGTCGAGTCGTAGCCGGTCCCCCACGGATATTTTCTTCCGTCACCGCCCTGAGCGGCGTACTGCCACTCCATGTCGGTCGGCAGGCGCTTGCCGGCCCATCGGGCGTAGGCCAGCGCATCCTCGAGGTCGACGTACACGACGGGATGCTGTTCGAGTCCTTTGGGGGAGGCGCCGTTCGTCCAGTGCTTCAAATAATTCACGGTATCTTTCGGCATGTATTTCGCCGCCTTCACGAATGCATGATAGTCCCGATTCGTCACGGGATAGATGTCGATGAACAGCCGGCTCATGGAGACCGTGCGGGCGACCGTATCACCCGGATACGGGATGGCCTCATTCGGGCTCAGGAAGCTGCGCGTGGTCTTGTATGTGAACGGTGCAGCCGGCAGTTCGGCCATGCCCGCCGGCGCCTTCGCCGCGAGCTTCGTCCGTTCGACATGGGAGATGAGGCGCGGCGTTGCAAGCGGCACGTTCACGATGCGTTCGTCGAGCACTTCGTTCCCGCCGAACAGCTGCACCACAAATTTCTCCTCATGCTTGCCGAGATGTTCGATGATCGAAATCGTCCGGTCGGTGCAATCGAAGTCGGCATGCTTCGTCGCATACGAAGGCGCACCGGCCCAGACGACGATCCTCGTGCCCGAGGCCGCCGAAAAGCGGAGCGAATCCTCGATGACCGACACGGACAGCAGGTTCGGGAAGCGCGCGATGCAATCCACATTCCCCTCTCGGCGCGTTCCGATCCATGAACGGCCGAATCCGTCGACCGTGGACGGGATGAATGTCTTTCCGTCCACGGTCTGCACCGTGAGTTCTTCGTGATTCCACAGGCTCACGTAGTGATGGTCCCTCACCTCCGGCGCCTCGAACAGCAGGCTGTTCCATCCTTCGGGCTTGAGACTGAATATCGTAAAGAGCGTCTTATTCTCCGCGGGCCACATGTTGACCCAGATGCTGTCCGTGACCGTCTGCACAAGCGGGGTCCAATCGCGGCGTAAAAATGCCGACGTGTTCTCACGGAGAATTTTCGTCGTCCGCCCCAGGTACGTCAATTCCTCCTCGATCCAATCGGGCCGCCCCGGGCGCATGATGTTCAGTTCGGTGCCGTAGCCGTTGAAGAACGCGATGCCCGTTTCGCGGTGAATCCTTCCTTCGGCCAATTGCGCCACTCTGAAAATTGAAAACTCCGGCTTGATCAACTTGTTGAGATTCAGCGGCGGAGGCATGTAGATCGCATCGTGCACCCGGCCGGCGACAAGCGTCGGCATGTCTTTCGGAACCGCCATCCCCTCGCTGTAGAGGATGACGCCCGGCCGGGCGCGGTCCGCCGCTTCCTGAAACTCCTTGTTGGACTCGCCCCAGGTGTCGAGCACGACGCCGTCGCCGC
>JAVBYH010000363.1 GCA_030824175.1 Bacteroidota bacterium
ATGCGGTATAACGGTGGCGGCATAGATATCGATATTTTAATTTGTTGCTCAGTGCAGATCATTGACAGGGCGAAACACCGTTTCGCCCTACAATGCTGCTGTTCTGATACACAGATTAACCGCTCGTCTTCTGGCGGATCTGTTTGGCGCCGAGGTCGCGGAGATAGTAGAGCTTCGAACGGCGGACGTTGCCCGTGCGAACCTTTTCGATCTTTGCGATGCGGGGCGAGTGGAGCGGGAAGATGCGTTCCACGCCGACGCCGTCGGACACTTTACGGACGCGGAATGTCGCACCGATGCCCGAACCGCGCTTGCCGATCACGACGCCTTGAAATAACTGAATGCGTTCCTTGTCGCCTTCGACAACGCGGACGTGCACAACGATCGTGTCTCCGCTGTTGAACGCCGGGATATCGGACCGCAGCTGAGCTGCTTCCACAAGTTGAATCTTATCCATTGGTCTGTTCCTTCATGATAAAGTAAAGTTGTTCTATTATTCTCTATACTTGCAGTCAACGCGGGGGCTCGTGATCGCCGAAGAGATCGGCCCTGCGTTGTTTTGTGCGCTGCATGCGCTGTTCCTCGCGCCATGCGGCAATTTTCTTATGGTCCCCCGAGAGGAGTATCTCGGGCACAGCGAGTCCCCTGTATTCCGGAGGCCGCGTGTAGTGGGGACAGTCCAGCAGACCGTCCTGAAACGAATCCGTGAGCGCCGATTCCCCGTCGCCGATCGCGCCGGGGATGAGCCTGACGACCGCATCGGTGACGACGAGGGCGGCAAGTTCGCCGCCTGTGAGCACGTAGTCGCCGATCGACAGTTCCCGCGTGACGAGCGTCTCGCGCACGCGTTCATCGACTCCCTTGTAATGACCGCAGAGGATGACGATGTTCTTCGAGAGCGAGAGTTCGTTGGCGACGGACTGCGTGAAGCGTTCCCCGTCGGCAGTCATATAGATGATCTCGTCGTACTCGCGGTCAGCCTTCAGCGCGTCGATGCATTCGAAGATCGGTTCGGGTTTCAGGATCATTCCCGCCCCTCCGCCGTACGGCGGTTCGTCGAGCGTGTGATGCTTGTCGTGCGTGTAGTCGCGCAGGTCGTGCACCACGATCTCGACGATCCCCTTTGCGGATGCCCGTTTCAGGATGCTTTCCCTGAGCGGACTCTCCAGCAGTTTCGGCAGCGCGGTTAGGATATCGATGCGGATGCTCACAGCGCGTCTCCCTCGAACAGTCCTTCGGGAGGATCGACCGTGACGGTCTTCGCGGTGATGTTCACAACGGAGATGAACTCCTTCACCGCCGGCATCATCACCTCGCCGTGCGTCGTCGTTATGACATAGAGCGTATTGCCCGCGGCGTTCATCACATCCTTCAGCGTGCCGAGTTCGCGCCCTGAAACCGAGAGCACCCGGCAGCCGATGAGATCGTGAATGTAGTACCGACCCGCCTGCGGCGCCTTGCGGCGCTCCTCTTCGATGTAAACGAAGAGGTTAACGAGGCCGTCGGCGGCATTCCTGTCGTCGACGCCCCGGAATTTCACATACACATCGCCGCCCCGGTCACGCGTGTGCTCGATGTGCATCGTGCTCGTCGTGTGTTCGTTCGGGCCGACCAGCACCGTCTGCAGAATGTCGTATTCCGCAGACGTGCGGGCGTATGAATATATTTTCACTTCACCTTTGATGCCGAAGACTTTTACGATCTTGCCTGCGGCGTAGAGGTTTTGTCGTTGGTCAGAGTTCAATCGTCTACTTCAAGAATTGCGCGTTTGCCGTTTTTCGCGGCGATCGCGCTCAGCAGCACACGCATGGCCTGGGCGGAACGTCCCTTCCGGCCGATTATTTTGCCGACGTCAGGATCCGCAACTCGCAGCTTCAGCACGATCTTGCCTTCCTTCTCCTCCTCAGTGATCGTAACCTTGTCGGGGCTGTCGACCAGCTGTCTCGCGATGTACTCGATGAATTCCTTCATGTCCGCCTCCAATGGAAGATGTTCGACCGTAGATTAAGTATCGTTCCGGATATATTGGAACGAATTTTCCGTCTGTTTAGTTCGACATCGTTCACCCAACCGCACGCATCAGGCCTTCTCTTCGTACGTCACCGGGGAGAGTTACGCCTCAGCAGGTTTCGCTTCCGCGGCTTTTTTCTTCCGCGCGATCTTGCGGCGGGCCTTGCGGTCGATTTCGTGCTGCAGCTTCATCGCCTGCATCGCCTGCCATTTTTCCATTTCAAGCGTGATTGTCGCCTCGTCCTTTTTCTTGCGGATGAGGTGCCATTTCAGCCAGAGGCCCTTGCGGCTGAAGATGTTGCGCACTGTGTCCGTCGGCAGGGCGCCGTTCTTTAACCATCGAAGGATCTTCTCTTCCTTCAGATCGATCGACATGGGGTTTGTCTGGGGGTTGTAGATGCCGAGGGCTTCCAAGAAAGCTCCGTCGCGACGCGCGCGCGAATCTGCCGCCACAATTTTATAGATGGGTAATTTTTTCTTGCCCATGCGTTGAAGACGTAATCGTACTGCCACTGTACTGCTCCTTTGTTCTAGCCCCTCTGTCGAAGGATTGATGGTTTGTGTTGTGTATCGTTACCCGAAGCGCTGCGACAAAACCTTGCTGATGCTTTTGCCTTTGGAGAAGTTCTTCATCAGCTTCTGCATGTCGGAGAACTGTTTCAGGAGCCGGTTAACTTCCTGAATGCTTGTGCCGCTACCCGAAGCGATGCGCTTTCGGCGCGGCCCGTTGATGATGTGCGGATGTTCGCGCTCTTCCCTCGTCATCGAGAGGATGATCGCCTCCACGTACTTCAACTCTTTTTCGTCCACGTCGTCGATCTTGCCGAGGCGGCTGACGCCGGGGATCATGCCGAGCACCTGGCTCAGCGGCCCCATCTTCTTGATCTCCTGGAGCTGATCGTAGAAGTCCTCGAGCGTGAACTGCGACTTGCGTATCTTCTGTTCGAGCTTCTCGGCCTTGTCCTGGTCGAACGACTGCTGGGCCTTCTCGACGAACGACACGATGTCGCCCATGCCGAGGATACGGCTGGCCATGCGTTCGGGGTAGAACGGCTCGAGGGCGTCGAGCTTCTCGCCCGTGCCCACAAATTTGATCGGCTTCTCGACGACGGAGCGGATCGAGAGCGCCGCGCCGCCACGCGTGTCGCCGTCGAGCTTCGTCAGGACCACGCCGTCGAAATCGAGGCGGTCGTGGAACGACTTGGCCGTGTTCACGGCGTCCTGGCCCGTCATCGCGTCGACGACGAAGAGGATCTCGTGGGGCGAGACGGCCTTCTTGATGTTCTCGACCTCGCGCATCATCTCTTCGTCGATCGCGAGGCGGCCGGCGGTATCGATGATGACGGTGTCGCGCGCGTTCTTCCGCGCAAAGTCTATTGCGTTCTTCGCGATCGCCAGCGCGGTGTCCGTGCGGCTCGTGAAGACGGGAACCCCGATCTGTTCGCCGAGGAGCATCAACTGGTCGATGGCGGCCGGACGATAGACGTCTGCCGCGACGAGCAAGGGCTGACGGCCCTTGCCCTTGAGCATGTTCGCCAGCTTGCCGGCGAATGTCGTCTTGCCCGAGCCCTGAAGACCGGCGATGAGGATGATCGAGGGCGGCGTGTTCGAAAGCGTGATATCCGCCTTCTCGCTCCCCATGAGCACGACGAGCTCATCGTAGATGATCTTGATGATCAGTTGTCCCGGCGACAGGCTCGTGATGACTTCCTGGCCGACGGACTTCTGCTGCACACGCTCGATGAACTCCTTGACGACCTTGAAATTGACGTCGGCATCGAGCAGGACGCGCCGGACCTCGCGGAGGCTCTCGGCGATATTTTCAGGAGAAATTCTGCCCTGGCCGCGGAGGCGCTTTAGGGCATCATCTAATTTTTGTGATAACGCGTCAAACATACTCTAAACGAAACGTGGGGTTGTGAGAGAGCATACGATCCTCGCCCGTCGGTGAGCCGGCTGCGAGAGCGGACTCCGACGACACAAAATCATATATCCCGCACAATCCCTATGATAAAAAAAATTTAACTGGCTTGTCTCAGCGCTTCGGCGCCGCTGACGATCTCCAGGAGTTCCTTCGTGATCGCCGCCTGACGCGCCTTGTTATAATTCAGCTCCAGGACGCGGATCAGATCCCGCGCATTCGTGCTGGCGTTTTCCATGGCGGTCATACGCGCCCCCTGTTCCGACGCGTTCGATTCGAGCAGAGCGCGCCACAACTGGAAATTCAGATGTTTGGGCACCAGGGCCTGTATGATCTGATCACCTGTAGGCTCGTAAATATAATCAATTTTTTTGTGAGATGCTTGATTTTTTTCTTGCGGAATGACGGGCAAAAACTGGTCGACGACGAGCTTCTGCTGGGCGGCGTTTTTGAACTCGTTATAGACGATTTCGACCCTGTCGTAGTCGCCTTTCGTGAAGCCGGCAACGACGTCCTGGGCGATCGCGCGCGCGGTCCCGAAATTGAGTCCCTGGAAGATACCAACGTGCCTGGCGATGACGGTGAAGGCGCGTTTCGAGAAATATTCGGCGCCTTTCTTCCCGACGCAGATGAGCTTCACATTGCCCTGGGCGTTCAATTCCCTGTAGTTGGCCTCGATGTGTGCGGTGACCGCCTTGAAGATGTTCGAATTGAACGCGCCGCACATGCCGCGGTCGGCGGTGACGACGACGATGGCCACCGCGTTGATCTCCCTCGGCGCGAGTTCGGGGAACTGGGCCGGATCGATCACGGAGGACAGATCCTGCAGCATCTCGGCCATTTTTTTCGCGTACGGCCGGGCCTGCATGATGTTTTCCTTCGCGCGGCGCATCTTGGCCGTAGCGACCATCTTCATCGCCTTGGTGATCTTCTGCGTGCTTTTCACGCCGGCGATGCGGCGCTTGATGTCTCTCAGTGTAGCCATAGGGTGACCGTGATGTTATTTTCCGGCGGCGTGGGCCGTCGGCTTGAATGTCGCCAAAAAGTCCTTCGTGATGGTCTCGACCTGGTCGATGATCTCCTTTGTGAGTTCGCCTTTGAGCGCGAGCGCGTCCAGGAGGTCCTTGTGCTTCACGTCCATCATCTCGAAGAGTTCCTTTTCGAACCGTTGGATATCGGCGACTTCGACGTCGTCCAATTTTCCGTTGGTGCCGAGATAGATGATGATGATCTGTTTCTCGACGGCCATCGGCACGTACTGTCCCTGTTTCAGGAGCTCGATGAGGCGTGCGCCGCGGCGGAGCTGCTGCTGCGTCGACTTGTCGAGGTCGGAGCCGAATTTCGAGAACGCTTCGAGTTCGCGGTACTGGGCGAGGTCGAGGCGGAGGCGGCCGGCGACCTTCTTCATGCCCTTCACCTGGGCGTTGCCGCCGACGCGCGAGACCGAGATGCCGACGTCGATGGCGGGGCGGATGCCTGCGTTGAAGAGGTTCGGCAGCAGATAGATCTGTCCGTCCGTAATTGATATGACGTTCGTCGGGATGTATGCCGACACGTCGCTCGCCTGCGTCTCGATGATCGGGAGCGCGGTGAGGCTTCCTCCGCCCTCGGCTTCGCTGAGTTTCGAGGAGCGTTCAAGGAGTCGCGAGTGAAGGTAGAACACATCGCCGGGATATGCTTCGCGTCCGGGCGGGCGGCGCAGCAAGAGCGAGACCTGGCGATACGCCGCGGCCTGTTTTGAAAGATCGTCGTACACAACGAGGGCGTCGCGTCCGCTGTCGCGGAAGAATTCACCGAGCGTCGCGCCGGCATACGGCGCAAGGTACTGCAGCGGGGCCGGGTCGCTCGCATTGGCGGCGACGACGGTCGTGTATTCCATCGCTCCCTCTTCCTCGAGCTTCGTGACGACCTGCGCCACGGTGGAGGCCTTTTGTCCGATGGCGACGTAAATGCAGTAGACGGGGCGGATGCCTTCGGTCTTCGCCTTCGCCGTGTGCGTGTATTTCTGGTTGATGATCGCATCGAGCGCAATGGCGGTCTTGCCCGTCTGGCGGTCGCCGATGATCAGTTCGCGCTGGCCGCGGCCGATGGGGATCATGCCGTCGACGGCCTTGATGCCCGTCTGGAGCGGCTGCTTCACCGGCTGGCGCTGGATGACGCCGAGGGCCTTGCGTTCGAGCGGGGAGATCTTGTCCGTCTTGATCACGCCGCGGCCGTCGAGGGGCTGCCCGAGGGGATTGATGACGCGGCCGAGCATCGCTTCGCCCACCGGCATCGAGACGACGCGCTTCGTGCGGCGCACGGTGTCTCCCTCTTTGATTTTCGTATCGTCGCCGAAGAGCATGCACCCGACGTTGTCCTCTTCGAGGTTCAACACCATGCCGAAGACGTCGTTCGGGAACTCAACCAACTCGCTCGCCATCACCTGCGACAAGCCGTAGACGCGCGCGATACCGTCGCCCACTTGCAATACCGTACCGACGTCATAGACGTCGATTTCTTTTTCAAATCCCGCAAGCTGTTTGCGAAGAATTGCGGTGATTTCGTCTGGTCTTACGTCTGCCATGCTGTGTCTTCCTTTGTGCGATCAATTCAAGAATATGTGTTCAAAATCGGTCGTTAATTCCGGAGGCCGCCTTCGTGGAGTCTCGCCTTCAGCAATTCGAGCTGGCGGCGGAGGCTGCCGTCGAGCACCGTGTCTCCGACGCGGGCCACGAAGCCGCCCTTGAGGGACGTGTCGAGGCTGAAGACGATCGAGACTTTTTTCCGCGTGAACTCTTCGAGCTGCTTCTCGAGTTCCTTCCGCTGCTTCGGCGAGAATTCCACCGGCGTGCTCACGCTCACCCGCACGATGCCCATCGCGTCGTCGCGCAGCTCGAAATACTGCGTGAGGATCTCGAGCAGGTATTTCTCGCGCCCCTTCTGGACGATCTCAAGCAGGTACCCGCGCACGGTGTCGCCGATCTTTTTCCTGAAGATCTCGGTGAGGATCTCTTTCTTCTTGTCGGCCCTGATGACGGGGCTTTCGAGCGCCAGGCGGAGTTCGCGCGACTGTTCGACGGCCGTCTTGACGATCATCAGTTCGGCGGCGACGGCGTCGGGCTTCTTGCTTTCGGCCGTCAACAGCATCAGTGCGCCGGCATAACGGTGTGCAATGCGATACGTGCTCATGATTCCCTGACGTGTTAATTTTTCGGAAACTGCTGAAGGACCTTGTCGATCATTTTTTTCTGTTTCGACGCGTCGAGCGTTTCATCGAGCAGCTTCTCCGCGGCGGCGATTGCCATTTCCGTGATCTCGCCGCGCATCTCGGTGAGCGCCGTTTCCTTCTCGCGCTGGATCTCCTCTTTGGCCCGTTCCAGTTCCGCTTTCGCCTGCGTATGCGCCTTGGCGACGATCTCATTCTTCATCTGTTCGGCGAG
>JAVBYH010000220.1 GCA_030824175.1 Bacteroidota bacterium
GACCAGGCGCTGAGCGACCTCATCGCGTACAACACATACTACGATGTCGAGTACAGGATCAACCGTTTCTCGGACGGCGAGGCGCGCACGCTCCATTCGCGGGCGGAACTCCTGCGCAACGACGCCGGCACTCCGGTAAAGGTGATCGGGACAATCCAGGACGTGACGGAACGGAAGCTGCTCGAACATCAGCTCATCCAGGCGCAGAAGCTCGAAGGCATTGGCACACTCGCCGGGGGCATCGCGCACGATTTCAACAACCTCCTTGCCATGGTGCTCAGCACTGCCGAGCTCATGAAGAGGCGCATCCCCGCCGATCCGGAGCAGCACCGCCACATCGACCGCATCATCGATACGGCTCATCGCGGCACCTCCATCACGAAGCAGCTCCTGTTGTTTTCGAGGCACGACACTGCCGAACTCGAGGCGATCTCGCTGACGCACATCCTCAACGAGATCCGCGAGATGATGCTGCACTTCCTTCCGAAGGGCATCACCGTCACGTGCGAGATCGGCGTGCTCAACGGCATCATCATGGGCGACAGCGGGTACATCCACCAGGCCCTCATGAACCTTGCGATCAACGCGCGCGATGCCATGCCCGAGGGCGGCTCGCTCATGTTCAGCGAACATTCGATCGACTCGGAGCACCTCCGCAGCCGCTTCTCGGGCGTCGAGGACGGATCGTATATCGCCGTCTGCGTCTCGGACACGGGCAAGGGCATGTCGGACGAAGTGAAAAAGAAAATATTCGATCCGTTCTTCACCACCAAGGAGCGCGACAAGGGCACCGGCCTCGGACTGGCGATCGTGCATTCGATCGTGAAGAGCCACCATGGATTCATCGAGGTGCAGAGCGAGCCCGGCCGCGGAACGACGTTCATCATGTACTTTCCCGCCCTCGTCCAGCGGCTTCCGGCGCCCGCTGCAACCGTCGGGGAGCCTGTTGCCGGCGGAGAACTCATCCTCCTCGTAGACGACGAGGAAATCATCCGCGAGATGCTCGAGGAGCAGCTCCACGAGCAGGGGTATGCGGTGATGACCGCGTCGAACGGCGTCGAGGCCCTCCAAAAATATAAGGAGTACGGCGCCACGATCAACCTCGTCATCACCGACCTCGGAATGCCGCAGATGGACGGCACGACGCTCTACACGAAGCTCATCGAATTGAACAGGGATGTGAAGGTCATCGTCTCTTCCGGCTATCTCGACAACACGTCGAAGGCGGACATGAAGCGGCGCGGCATCCGTGACGTCCTCACGAAGCCGTACAAGTTCACCGACATACAGAAATCCATCCGCGCCGTGCTGGACGACAAGAGCCTATGAACGCCCACCGTCTGTTGTTGTCGTTCTCGGCATTCCTCCGCTCGGCATTGTTCCTGTCGACGCTTACCGCCTTCGTCATCGTCTTCGGCGTCTACGCGGCGGTCCTCTACACCCGCGGCGCCGTCTCCGCCGATGCGGAGAAGAAAATTTTTTTTGCCGACAACATCTCTCCCGCCCATCGGAGGGTCATCGACCGCTTCAACGAACAGTACCGGGGAAGAATCCATGTGGAGTCGATCGACCTTCCATTCTCGAAATTCAGCACGAACGAGAGGAAGGAACTCTTCGCCCGATACCTCAGGAGCAAGAGCGATCAGATCGACATCTTTTCGGTGGACCAGATCAACGTCTCCCGCTTTGCCAAATGGTGCGAACCGCTCGATCCGTATTTTTCAACCGCGGAGCGGGACAGCATCGTGCCGTATGCCCTCCGCTCGTGCGCTGTTGACGATTCGCTCATCGCGGTGCCCCTTTTCATCGATGTCGGCATGATGTACTACCGGCGGGATTATATTGGCAGGCTCGCGGACGCGGATGCTGTCGAGGGGCAGCTGCGGCGGTCGATCACGTGGACGGAATTCATCCGTCTCGGGCGGCGGATGCAGGCGCTCGGCGTCCCGTTCTATGTCTTCCAGGCGGACCACTACGAGGGGCTGCTCTGCAGCTTTTGCGAGATGCTCGAGAATCAGCAGCGGCCGTTGTACGCGAACGATTCGATACAACTCGAAACGCCGGAGGCCGTTCGGGCGGTCACACTCCTCGTAGACCTCGTTCACGCATACCGTCTCTCGCCCGCGTCGGTGACGCAATTCAAGGAACTGAACAGCTACCGGCACTATGTGGAAGAGAATGGCGTGTTCCTTCGCGGATGGCCGAATTTCATACGGGATTATCAGGCCGTGTTCGGCGGTATGACGATTGCCCGGCAGCTTGCGAAGGCTCCGCTTCCGCATTTCGACGGTTTCCCCCCCGCATCGATTCTCGGAGGATGGAATCTGATCATCTCGAAATATTCAGTCCAGAAAAAAGAAGCCCTCGTCTTCATCAAATTTCTGCTGAGCGAGGAGGCGCAGAAGATCATGTACGAAGAGGGTGGCTATCTTCCGGTGACGAACTCGCTCTACAGCGACACGGCGTATGTCCGAATGCATCCCGACCTGCTCTTTTACAAGCAGCTCATGACGACGGGAGTCAACAGGCCGCGCCTCATCGAATACACGAAAATGTCGGACATCATCTCCGAATGCATAAAATCCGCGATCAACCGGGAGGTCACGCCGAGGCAAGCCCTGGCCGCAGCATCCCGCAGGATCCGCGCGGAAGGCATCTTGAACCGCTGACCCCTATGAAAACACTCGAGAAGCTTCGCCAATACCGTTTCGAATTCTGGCATCTGACGGTCCTCTTCGGCGTCCTCATCGCCTTTCAGATCATCCTCTCCGTCGTGCACAAGGCCACGCTCCATTCGTCTCTCGCGACGACACAGGACTGGTACCAGAAGGACTCCGCTGAAAAGCTCGCCCATGTGACCGCCACCTCCCTCGAACTGATCTTCGAGACCGTGTCGTCGCGCACCAATCTTTCCGAGGGCGAAGCGCGAAGCGTCGTCCAGGCCTTCGACATCATCCTCAGCCAGCAGATGCTTGGCAGGAATGCGAAGGAGATCTGCGTCCTCGTCTCGCGGAACGGAAGGACGTACGCCATCGACGACGGGGAGGTGCTCTTCGCGTTCCTTAACGACAGGTATGCGAGCCCGTTGCCGTCCCTGAAGCATCACGATGCGGCCGCGCTCTACGACAGATACAGGGAGCAGATCCGGCGGAAGGAGGAAATTTTCAGCGTGCTCGAGGGACGGCAGACCTTCCACACGTTCGTGCCGTTCGTTCCCCGCGGCGAATTCGTCGGCGCGGTCTACGTGCGGAACTCGCCGGACTTCTCGTTCATCACGAGTTCGTTCACCTCGAACTACGACGAGACGTCGCTCATCAACACATCGCTGATGTTCCTCGGCCTGCTGGCCATGTACTACATCTCCTCCTATACCGTGAAGGAACGGGACAAGGCGCAGCGGCTGTTCTACGAGGAGCATGAAAAATTGATGAAGGAGAAGATCGACCATGAGAAGGAGTATTTCTTCACGAAGCGCATCTACCACACGCATCACAAGGCCGAGAAGGTGATGGCGTTCATCAAGCAGGACCTCATGGCGTTGTCGTCGGAGAATATCGAGAAGATCAAGTATCGGATCACGAAATACGCGAATTTCATCTCGCGCGTGATCTACGACATGAAGTGGTACGAACCGCCGGTGCACACGATACGAAATCCGGTGTTCCAGACGGACATCAACGAGGTCATACGGTTCGTCGTCGACAACCTGTTCCTGCGGCTCTCCCGGACCACGGCGCAGTTCACATTCCGCCTGGAGCTTGCCGAGGATCTCCCCGTCGTCCACGTCAACGAATTCGTCATCTGGGAGATCATCGAGCCGCTCATTCAGAACAGCATCACGCATTCGGGAACACAGGCCGTCACGGTCACCATCACCACGCGGTTCGACGCGGCCGCCGGGAAGACGAGCGTGTTCATCGACGATAACGGCCGCGGGATCCCGGCGGCGCTTCTCGAGCGCGACGAGCAGGGGACCCGCGCGATCTTCCTGGAGAACGTGTCGACGAAGACGGCGAACGGCGACCACACCGGATACGGATGCTACATCGCGCATGAACTGGCGAAGATCCGGTGCGCCTGGGACATCGACGCCCTGAACCTCGACGGAGGCGGTTCCCGGATCGTCGTGACAATTCCACACTCTTACACAAAGGCTCCGGCATGACACCCAAAAAACAAATTCGCGTACTGCTCATCGAGGACGAGGAGTTCGACGTGCTCCGGGTGAAGCGGACGCTCGCACCCTTCGCGGAACGCATCCACATCGTCGACTATCTCGCGGACGGCGTCGCCGCGCTCGACCTGCTGAAGGCGGCGCCGCGGTGTTGCGACGTTGTGATCATGGATTTTCAGATCGCCGGCGGCCTCATGGGGGAGAACCTCGTGCGCGGCATCAAGGAGATCGATCCGTCGCTGCAGATCATTGTCATCACGAAAATGACGGTGAACGTCACCGATTTCGAATTCGCCAACGGGCTCCTGAAGGCGGGCGCGTTCTGGTACTGCACGAAGTACCCCGTGGACATGGAAAATTTCATCTATCAGCCCACGGACTTCGTCATGAGCGTCTTCAACGCATACGAGAAGGGCGAACTCGAACGATCGCGGGTCCGGTCCGAAAAAAAAATCGACAAAAATATTTCCGACATCCTCACGCAGAAAAGGATCATCGGCGTGTCGCAGGCGACATCCTCGCTGCTGGGCCAGATCGAGAAATATTCCGCACGCGACGTCAACATCCTCATCACGGGGGATTCGGGAACGGGCAAGGAACTCATCGCGAACAACATCCACTACAAGGGGACGCGGAAGCTGGAGAATTTCGTCCCCATCAACTGCGGCAGCATTCCCGCCGACCTCATCGAGAGCGAGTTGTTCGGGTATGTGAAAGGCGCGTTCACGGGAGCGTACGCCGAGAAGATGGGGCTCTTCGAACTCGCGCATAACGGAACCATCTTCCTCGACGAGGTGGCGGAGCTCCCGCCGGCGGCGCAGGTGAAGCTGCTGCGCGTGATCCAGGAGGGCGAAGTGGAAAAGATCGGGCGGCAGAAAAAGATCGTCATCGACGTCCGCATCATCGCCGCCACGAACAAGGACCTCAAGCGCGAGGTCGCCGAAAAGCGGTTTCGCGAAGACCTCTATTACAGGTTGAGCGTTGTGCCGATACACGTGCTGCCCCTGAAGGAGCGCCGCGAGGACATCCCGGAGCTCATCAATTATTATCTGGCGGAATACTGCAGGGACATGAACCGTGTGAAGCCCGTCATGAGCCCCGATGCCCTCGCCATGCTGTGTTCGTACGACTGGCCGGGAAACGTGCGCGAACTGAAAAATGTCGTCCAGAGACTACTCTTCAACGACGAGCGCACATGCAGCGCCGTCACGATCCTGAACGCCCTCGGCGTCGTTGCCATCGAATCGTCACCGGATCAGAACCAATTGGGACAGCTCTTCCAACGGGACAGCACCCTGCCGCTGAAGCAGGCGGAAAAGATCTTCCGCGAAAAATATCTTCTCTTCGTTCGCAACCATTCGCATAGCGATGCCGATGCGGCCCAGAAGTTGAACGTGGCCCCGTCCAATTATTCCCGAATGATCAGGGAACTCGGATTGAAATGACCGGGCCGGCCGGAACGGGTTATCAAAATGTGAATTTCGGCGGGACGATCGACATATCAAATTGATACGTCCGAGGCGCCTCGCCCGCCTTCCAATCGCGTAACCGCAAGCGGGGCAACGCTTCGGGATGTCCCCGCCGGTCTGGCACGGAAGTTGAGTAATAGGCGGGCATGTGGACAGACTTCTCGACATATGACGGCTTCGTCGTGCTCCTCTACCTCGGTGTGATCCTTGCCATCGGCATTTATTTCACGATCAAGCCGGGGAGCGGCGTCGACGACTATTTCTTTGCCGGCCGGCGGATGCGGTGGACCGCCGTCGGGTTGTCCCTGTTCTCGGCTCAATTTGCTGCGGGTCTTGCCATTCCCCTGAGGGGGTCGCTCGCGTCCGGCGCCGTTACGGTGATGGGATGCGTGAGTGTGACGATTGCAGTGTTGTTCATCCTTCGGCTGCTTGCGCACCGCGTCTTTGCAAGCGGTGTGTGGCCGGGAATTTCAGACCACCTCGATCGCATGTTCGCCGGTCCGCGGCGCGGTCCATCCGCCGCGATCCACACCGGGCTGCTGCTCGTGGTCCGCCTTGTCGCCGTCCTTCTCTTCTACACGTACGCGACCGACCGTTTGCTCGACTGGGGACCGGGCAAGGAGCTCATCCTTATCGTCCTGTTCGTCGGTTATTATTCAATCGTCGGTGGATTCCAGGCGGTGATCGTCACGCAGGCATTCCAGGCCGTGCCGATCGCCGCAGGCATCGTCATGCTTTCGGTCTTCGGAACGGACGGCGTGCAGCCTCCGCACGCCGGCATGGAGCCGCTCTCCTGGCTCTCAGCGGCGGGACTCGCCCTTGTCATGGCATGGACATGGAGCGGCGACCATTTTATCATCCAGCATCTGCTCGGTGCCGGCTCATCGGGAAGCGTGAAAAAGGGGGTCATCGCCGCGGTCGTGATCAATGCATTCTGTCTCGCCGCCGTGATTGTTGTGGGCATGCCGAATCCGGGTGTGCTGGCGGAGTTGCCGGTCCTCTCGCTGCCCGTTGTGTGGAAAGGCATCGCCGCTTCGGGTATTCTCGCCGTAACAATGGCACAGCTCGCCGGCATCTTCAGCAGCGGCGCCGCGGTGTTCACGATGATGGTCTATCAACCCCGGCGCCCCCAGGCATCAAGCCGGACACTCGTGCTTGTGGGCCGGCTCGCGACAACCTCCATTGTCATTGCGGCGATCATTGCCGTGATGACAGTGAGGCTGATCGGACACGAGGGAGTCGGCCTGCTGCAGACCGCCGCCGGAATGATCGTCGCCCCGCTCGCCGCACTCGTGTGCGTGTCGTTCTTCCGACCCGCCGAAACGCACAGCGGTGCGGGATGGGTGGTCGGCGCCGGCGTGTGCATCGGCGGCATCCGCGTGCTCCTTGAGGCGCTCGAAGTGAACGGCATCGTCGTCAATGAATGGACGTCGGGGATCGTGGCCGTTGATTTTCTTTCGCTGACGATCGTGTTGTTCGCCGTCACACTTGCGCTGCTCGCCGGCATCGGACATAAATATTTCACATTGAGGACACCGTGACCGTCTCCCGCATTCGATTCATGTTCCTTCTTACATTCGCCGCCGGTACCGCTGCCGTCGCCGGCGTCACAGGCAAGATTGCCGGCCGTGCAACAAATGCCGTCACCGGCGAACCGCTTCCGTTCGCGACGATCATCGTGTCCGGAACAACGATGGGTGCGGCAACG
>JAVBYH010000184.1 GCA_030824175.1 Bacteroidota bacterium
CGGATAGACCGGTATTTGACCGGGTCCATGACAGACCCTGATCCGCCGATCGCAGGACGCCCGCCCCCATACTTGCAGCAAGGAGGATCGCCCCAGAGTCCCGCATGATCATTTTGATCTCGTTCACTCCGTTCGTTCCCTGACTCTGCGTCCACATCGATCCGAAATCGGTCGAACGAAAGATGCCCTTCGCTGCCGTCCCCATAACGACGATCGAGTTGTCGAGCCGAAGAAAACACCGGGCCGTACTGTTGTGCGGGGCGGAAATGATGCGCTTCCATGACATTCCGTCGTCAGTCGACGTGAACATGCCGCTTACCTGATCGGAGCTATACGAATATCCGGACACGAAAAGCTGATCATTCGGATCGATGACCATGTCGGTCATCGTAAAGGACATTCCTTGTGCGATGCCTGAATCGCTGAACGCTGTCTGGCTCCACGACGCCCCGTTGGTGGTCGAGCGCCAGACGCTCCGGCTCGAACCCATCGATGCGGCGAACAGCATTTTTTTCGAATTCTGTTTCAACGCAACGATATTGTCGCGATACCCGCCCGGCAAGGGAAACTGAATGTTCGACCACGTACTTCCGCCATTTGTGCTGCGGAAGATGCCGCCGTGCCCGGTGCCGATCAATAGAAGATCCGATGAGGGCGCCAGCACGCACGTGATGTCGGTGCGGGCGATGCCGTCGTCGCATGCGGACCAGGTCTTCCCATTGTCGTCCGAACGACGGATTCCTTCCCCGAACGATGTGATGAATGTTCCCCCTACTTTCGTGACGTACCTTCCGCCTGTCGATGGTGTCGACGGCCAGGGATCGTTCCACGTTTTACCGCGGTCGGCGCTGACCTTCAATTTGTTGGGATAATACGAATAGTAGAGTGAATCGTCACCGACAAAGAGATAATAGTTACTCAAATATTCCAGGGTCATCTTCCAGTGACATGTCTGAAGATCCAACGTGAACAGCGACGATCCGTGCGTCATCAGAATCGTCCGATCATCGACAATGATGCACGACGTACAATCATAGTACGGAAACGCTCCGGCTCCCGCTTTCACAAGATCATACGTGAGCGAAACGACGGCGCCCGTGCGCGGAGTGAGCTGATAGAGTCCCTGTCCCACGGTGGTAACAAGCACTGTTTCGCCGAACCCGCGCCGCAGCTGCTTTACCATTCCACCCCAGGTGGGAATGGCGGTGATGCTTCTCCATGTGCGGCCGTTATCCGACGAGCAATGGATCACCGAGTTGTAATCGTAGGCGATGATGATCTGGGAATCGGGCAGGACGAGGATATGCGTGATCCGATCGCCTGACGGCAGATTTGAAAAAACATCCCAGTGAGCCCCATGATCGGTCGAAACGGCAAGCATATGTTCGCCGCCGCAGAACACCCGTCCGTCGGGAGCCACGCAGCACGCATAGAGTTCCCCCTCCGGCAATCCGGCATTGATCGGTTCCCAGGAACGATCGCCGCGCGAGGACCGGAAGATGCCGGACTCACTTATTCCCGCATAGAACCATCCGTCGGGCCCGCTTTCGATAAAATTCACGGTGCCGCCAAAGGGACCAAGGGGCTGCCATTGTGTTTGCGATGAGAGAGGTTGGTATGTGGCATGCAAACCAAAGATAAGAGCGATGAGGATCAGCCTTTTCATACTGTCGCCTCCATTTCGTTGATGAGCCGATTAGACTTCGACGAATTGAACGGATTGGGATAATACTGCTGGAGCGCATAGCAGTCGGGCACCGGGTGAACCGCATTATCGAGGCCCATCTTGTACCCATTGCCCCCGAAAACTCGCTGTAATAACGATTGACAAGAGGAAAACAATATTCGGATACAGACAAGGAGCAGACATCCTCCGTATCATCGGCGCATGCCGAAGAGAGAATATTCGATGATCCGTCTCGCAGCCGTCTTCGATAATCGCGATCCCGTGCCCGGATCTCTTGCAGGCGCCGGGTGTCCCATTTCGACTGTCGCCGTCTTGATATACGTCAGCCGCAGCTCCCACCCGTATGCCGCCGGCAGATCGGTACCGATATAGCCGATGTCGAGCGCATACAACGGTGTCATGAGCGTATCGGTTTTCGCGGTTCCACGAAAAACTGCGACGAATCCGAACACATTCTTAAACGACCCGATCGCCGTGGCGCGTTCACTGAAAAATCGCGCCACGAATTCATTGCTGCCGGGATCGGCGGGAATCGACTTCCACGAGTCTCCGTCCACCGGTTGCGCTTTCCCGATTCGCTGTTCGAAAAACGGATTCGCGCTCTCGCCCGATGCTGAGAGTGCCGTCCCTGTAAAGAATCCGTCCTTGATATAATAATAGAGCGTGTCCGGGGCCTGCGTGCCGTAAAACCACAGCATCGGCGTCACCTCAACTCCGTCGCTTCGCCTGACTGGCGCGATCTCCTGCATGCGCACGGTCGAACTGTCGTGCACATACATCACCTGGCGCACGTTTCCCTGCCTCAGCGGGGTGTACGTATGCGCCTCATCATTGTTTGAATCGTCGGGCTTCGAGCATCCGCCGATCGTCCACAGGCAAATCGATAACAGCAGTAGTCGTGTCTTGTTCGTCATCGGTTCTCCGGCAAGCGTGTTTAGTGTACGATGTGAATCAATATACGAGGGCGATTTTAAAAAAACAAAGAGTACGTCTATGCGTCCGCATTCGGATGACTTTTACAACCCTGATTTCATCATAGATTTGTAGCAAACCGGGTCGTCTAACGGATGGGAGTTTATAGTGAAAAAAAAATCCCGCCTTTTTAAAGGGCGGGATTTTTTTTTTCAACTGCACCATCATCTTCAGCTTAGAGCGCTTCGGATGCGGCGGCTTTTTCTTCGGCTGTCGGGGGCACGGGAACCGCGTCCTTCAGCGTGATCGGAGGAAGCTTGTGTTTCGACACGTAGTCGTCCACAACCGTCTGCTCTTTGCCGCGGAGGTATTCCACCACCGACAGCACGATCTTCTTGCTTTCGCCGTCGAATTCGATAACCGTCATCGGCAGCTCGTCGTCCACATGGAACGCATCGGCGATGTTCTTCACCGGTGTGAGGGACAACTGGGACAGCGGAACGAACCCGTCCACGCTCATCGGAAGTTCGACGATGACGCCTTTTTCGATGATGCGGACGACCTTGCCTTCAACTTCGGTACCAACTTTGTACGCGTAGCTGAACGTGTTCCACGGATTGTCCGTGAGCTGTTTGTGGCCGAGCGAAATGCGGCGCTGGTCCACGTCGACGCCAAGGATCACGACATCGATCGGGTCGCCTTTTTTCACGACTTCCCCGGGGTGGCGGATCTTCTTTGTCCACGACAGGTCCGAAATGTGGATCAAGCCGTCGATACCCTGCTCGAGTTCCACGAACACGCCGAAGTTCGTCAGGTTGCGGACGATACCGGTGTGATGCGAACCGACGGGATATTTGACGAGCAATGACGACCACGGATCCGGTTCGAGCTGCTTGATGCCGAGCGAGATCTTCTTCGCGTCCTTATCCAGCGACAGGATCACCGCATCGATCATCTGGCCCATGGAGACGACCTGCGACGGATGCTTGATGTGCTGCGTCCAGCTCATTTCCGAAATGTGAATGAGGCCTTCGATGCCCTTTTCAATTTCGATGAATGCGCCGTAATCGGTGAGCGAAACGACCTTGCCGTTGACCTTCGTGCCGACGGGATATTTCGTCTCGATGTTTTCCCACGGATGCGGCTGGAGCTGCTTGTAACCAAGGGAGATGCGTTTCTTTTCCTGATCGAAGTCCAGCACCACGACGTTGATCGTCTGGTCGAGCTTCACGATTTCCGACGGATGATTCACGCGGCCCCACGAGAGGTCCGTGATGTGCACAAGGCCGTCCACGCCGCCCAAGTCGACGAACACGCCGAAATCGGAGATCGCTTTGACCGAACCCTCGAGGATCTGGCCCTTTTCGAGGCTGGCGAGGATCGCTTTGCGCTGATCTGCCATCGATTCCTCGACGAGGATCTTGTGACTGACGACGACATTTTCCGACGGGTGGTTGATCTTCACCACGCGGAAGTCCATTTCCTTGCCGATGAGTGCATCGAAATCGCGCACCGGGCGAACGTCGATCTGCGATCCCGGAAGGAACGCGTCGATGCCCGCGAGGTCCACAACGATGCCGCCCTTGATGCGGCGGATACATTTTCCTCTGATGATTTCGCCCGTCGTGAAGGCTGTTGTGACGCGTTCCCACATGCGCATGAAATCCGCACGCTTGCGCGAAAGGACCAGCTGTCCGTCCTTGTCCTCGATGCTCTCGAGATAGACTTCGACGTCGTCGCCGACCTTGAAGTTCGCAATGTCGGGGAATTCGTTGAGCGACACGATACCGTCGGACTTGAAACCGATGTCCAACGCGACGTCATTGTCGCCGATGTGCACGATTTTACCCTTGACGATTGTGCCCTGCGTGATCTTGCCGAGCGTGCCTTCGTACATCGACGATAAAAACGCGTATTCCTCCTGGGAATAGCGAAGATCGTCGACATCGTTTGCAAATAAATTTGCCATACATCTCCTTGGTGTCTTCATGTGTGTCTGAAGACGATGAATTACCGATGCGCGCTTCGTGGACGGCCGTCCGATCCATTCCGCTCTCGCCCGTAATTCCGTACCTGTTAGTGAGGTGCTGTAGTTAGTTGTGACGGCCTTGTGAAACAATATGTTGTATTGAAACAGTGTAGGGCGAAACGATGTTTCGCCCGGGGCGAAGCACCGCTTCGCCCTACATTTGTTCGATGACAGTCTTGATCTTATCCATGAGCCACTGCGGTGTCGATGTCGCGCCGCTGATGCCGACGGTGTCGGCGCCCTCGAACCACTCTGGCACAAGTTCCGTTTCGCTCTCGATGAAGTGCGTGCGCGGATTCTCGGACTTCGCGATCTCGTAGAGCACCTTCCCGTTCGAGCTCATTGTGCCGGCGACGAAGATCATCACGTCGTTGCTTCGCGAAAATTCCCTCAACTTCGATTCGCGTCCCGAGACCTGTCCGCAGATGGTCTCCTTCGCGTGGAAATCGACGGCCATTTCCTCGAACGTCCCGACCTCGAAGTCCGCCTTGATGCGCCTTGCGATCTCGTCCCGTATCTTGTAGAACGTGGCCTTGTCCATCGTCGTCTGCGAGAACAACACCGTGTTCTTCGTGAGGTCGAGCGTGTCGATCTCATCGACGGAGTGTATCACGATCGCCGTGTTGCGCGTGTGCCCGACGAGACCGATAACCTCCGCGTGGTCCTTCTTGCCGAAGATGGCGATCTGGTACCCCTTGTCGTCATACTTCCGGATCCGTTCCTGCACCTTCGTCACAACGGGACAGGTGGCGTCGATGAGCTCGATGCCCAGTTCTTTCGCCAGCCTGTACGTCTCGGGCGGCTCGCCGTGAGCGCGGATGAGCACCTTGGCATCCTTCACCGTGCCGAGTTCGCCGTGGCGTATCGTGCGGAGTCCCTTCGCCTCGAGGCGTTCGATCTCCACCGGATTGTGTATGATCTCGCCGAGCGAGTACAATTGTTTCGTTCCGTTCAGCTCTTCTTCGGCGATGTCCACGGTGCGCACGACGCCCCAGCAGAATCCCGAATATTTATCGACTGTCACTTTCAACCGATCCGCTCCTTCGCCTTCGAGAGAATAAATGCCGTCTGTTCCTCGATCGTCAGCCTCGTCGTGTCGATCACGAATGCATCGTCCGCTTTTTTGAGCGGACTGTGGGCGCGCGTGGAATCGTTTTTATCGCGCTCCATGATCTCTCTCTCTAACGCGTAAATGTCGGCATGAATTCCTTTGTCCTCGAGTTCCTTCGCCCTGCGCACGGCGCGTTCATACGCATCGGCAACCATGAAGATCTTCACGTCCGCGTTCGGAAACACCACGGTCCCGATGTCGCGTCCGTCGAGCACGAGACCGCCCGCCGTGCCCATGGCCCGTTGTTCACGCACGAGCAGTTCGCGAACCGCCGGTACGGCGCTGATCGCGCTTGCGGCGTTCGACACGTCCGGCATCCTGATCTCTTCGCTCACATCGGCGTCGTCGAGCATGACGTGGAGTTTTTTCTCCTGGTCATACTCGAGTCTCACCGTAGTCGAGCGCGTCATCGCATCGATGGCATCCACATTGTCTGCGGTGATGCCCAGCCTCAGGGCCTTCAGCGCAATGGCCCGATACATCGCCCCTGTGTCGACATGGACGTACCCGAGCTGCTGTGCAACACGCTTGGCCGTGCTGCTCTTCCCCGATGCCGCGGGTCCGTCTATGGCAATGATGATATTTTTCAACGATTCCGAAAGATGTAAATGGATTCTAATATAATGATTTTTCCACTTTAAAACAACAGCGGCGGCATGCGGCGGCTTTCGCCGGAGACATTTATTTCGTATGTTGTGTGCATGAAAAAACTGACACACGCCGAGATCGCCGCCAACCGGACGTCCCTGGACACGATCGGGAGCGCCCCCCGCTTCCCCATCTATGCAATGGCGGACAACATCCGCAGCCTCTACAACGTGGGCTCCATCTTCAGGAGCTCCGACGGGGCCATGATCGAGAAGCTGTATCTGACCGGCTACACACCGCATCCGCCCCGGAAAGAGATAGACAAGACCGCGCTCGGCGCGACGAAGACAGTCGCGTGGGAGTACCACAAGGACCCGATGGACGCGGTGACGCAGATCAAGGCGCAGGGGATCAAACTCTGCGTGCTCGAATTGACGACGAAGAGCCGCCCGTATTACGAACTGACGCCGGCGGATTTTCCCTTGTGCGTGGTGGTGGGTAACGAGATCACGGGTGTATCGAAGGAGATTATCGATGCCGCGGACATGGCCATCGACATCCCCATGTTCGGGCATAAGCAGTCGCTCAACGTCGCCGTGGCGTATGGGATCGTCCTCTATGATTTCGTGCGTGTGTTGGGGAAACCGCGCGTCTAGGCGAGCGTGAAGAAATCGCTCTTTTCGATCGTATGGATGCGTATCACCCCCGCCCGCACGAGCGTTGTCAGGATGCGAGAGGCGCGGCGCCGGGAAACGTTGATCGCCTCGGCATACTCGTCCACAGTCACCCGTTCGTGCTTCTCGAGATAGTCGAACAGCCGCCGTTCGTTCTCCCCGATCGCAAGGGTCAGGGGCGGCTTGTCCCGCCGCTCATCGCGCAGCACTTTGATCACTTCCTTGCTCGCCGGCACCGTCTTGTCGTTCACCCGGATGAAGATCTTCGTCTCCTCGGTCTCGTCGTTCACGAGCGCGTGCGGCTTGTCGTCGCTCTCCTCGACGCTCGCGATGATCACG
>JAVBYH010000210.1 GCA_030824175.1 Bacteroidota bacterium
CGAGAACACGATGGGTTCCGTCGGCACCTCGAAGTTGCCTTCCTTCGCATGGAGCCGGTAGTTCAACCCGAGCGCAAGGATTTTCGGCGGACAGGCGATGGGCGCCGTCATCACCGTTCCGGGAGGCAAGACGAGCTGCTTGAGTAGCTTGTGGGCCGTCACGAACTTCGCGACGGCCGCGAACTCTTTCCCGTCGAACCGCTGCGCCGTGATAAGCTGCGTGATCGTGCAGAAACGGATCGCGGGTTTTTTCGTGATGAGCCATTCGTAGGCGATGAGCGCATCGGTGTAGTTGATCCATTTGCCGGCGCATTCCACGCCGACCACGGAGATGCCGTTAAAGCTGAATTGTGCGACCTTCATGTGTGTTCTTCCTTTTTTGTGTAGGGCGAGATTCATCTCGCCCACGCGCCCCGCAGGGGCACCGGTTATGAATGTGTCACTAGTTTCTGCAGCGCCTCATCCCGCTCTTCAGTCGAAGTGAGCGCCTGATACAGTTCGGGGCGGCGCGAGGCGCAGACGGCGAGCGTTCGGTCGTACTTTTTCTCGAAGAAGAAATGCGTGATCCGCTTCTTGTCCAGGTCGATATCCACCGTCGCCGCGCCGATCCTTCGGCCGAGATCCGCCTCGATCGTGCCGTCTCGTCCGATCACGCCGCTCCTGCCGATCATTTTGCCCGGCGCCCACTCCCCTTCCTCGAAGCCGTAACAGGCGGACGCGAGGCAGAGGCCGGTGTCGATCGCCCGGGCCCTGTACCGGATCTCCCAGTCTATCTCCCCCCATCCCCCCTGCACGTGCGGGAAGAGAAGCAGCTCCGCGCCTTTCACCATGAGCGTCTGCGCCACCTCGGGATACTCGATGTCCATACACGTCATGATGCCGACGCGCGCGCAGTCGAACGTGAACACCGGCAGACTCTCGCCGCGCTTCATGCCGAGTTTCTGCTCGAAGATCGTCGGATGCGACTTTCTGTACCACCCGATGACCTTCCCTTTCCGATCGATGAGCACACAATAGTTGCCCGTGACACCGTCGATCTTCGCGAGCATCGGCAGCACCACGTTCATCGAATATTTTTTCGCATACACAGACGCGATGACGACGACAGGCGCGTCGAGCGTCTCGGGCGTGTAATCCCGTTTCCGCAGCGACGTGCCCCTGTGCCAGAGATTCGCATACTCGCCGAAAAGCACAATGTCCGACGACGCCGTTCCCGCCGCCTCGAGCCGTTCCTGTATCGCCTCGAGATTGTTCTTTTTCTTTGCCGGGACTCCGGCCCCGGGGACTTCCGCAGCCATCTGGACCGTCGTTACACGGATCATTCGTGCCATTCCATCACTCCGTAATTGGTGGGCGGGAGGGTACGTGACTGTATTTTAGCAGCGCGACGCCGAGCGCGAGCAGCACGGCCCCCGACACGCCGTTCACCGTCGAAGGCGCGACATCCGTACCCGGCACCGCGATGCAGATCACGAGCACAGCGCCGAGCACGAGGCACACCTGGCCGAGGAGCCGGTAGACGGCAAACGCCCCCGGATCGAATGTCACATTCGTTTCGATCACGGGTTCATGCAGATCGATCTCGAGCTGCTTCAGGTCCGCATGACGCGGGTCCTCGGGATCGAACCAGTACGCCGAGCCGAAGAAGACGACGGCAGAGACGATGGATTCGGAGAGCATGTTCCGGATGAACGCGTATTCCTTCCACACGCCGAGACTCATCAGCGTCACGGCCACGATGATCGCGGCGGAACACGAGGCCATGCCCGACCACCACGGCGTCTTGCGATAGATCATGCCGAGCGCAACAGGCATCGAGAACGCCGCGACGAGCGAATAATACTCGAGCGCAAAATTGAATGCACCTCCGAAGCGCGGTATGTACCACGCCACCATCACGCCCAGCACGCCGACGACGAGCATCGTGAGCCGGGCGACATTGAACTGCGTCTTCTCAGACGGCTCCGACCCCGCATAGCGCTTGTGCACCGGCACGTAGATGTCGCGCGTCGTGGTCGCGGCAAGCCAGTTGAACGCGTCGTTGGCCTGCCCAAGCGTCGCCGAGAGGATCGCCGACACGACAAACCCGATCATGCCATGCGGCAGCAAGAGCAGCGCCAGGCTCACGAACGACGCCTCCGCCGGCACGGCGAAGGAGGGCCAGAGCGTCGTGATGTCGGGGAAGATAATGCGCGACGCCATCACCGGGAGGATCCAGAGGAGCGGTCCGAGCAGGCTGAGCACCGCGCACAGCAGCGCCATTTTCTGCGCCCCTTTTTCGTCCGGCACGCTGTGATAGCGCTGCACCTGCGCCCACGCCACATTATATCCAAGCATGATGCTGATGAGGTACGAGAGGAGGAAGAGAGGATTTGCCACCTGCCCGCTCAAAGCAAAATACCCCGTGGGTGCCTCGTTCCAGAGGCGCACGACACCGGCGAGGAATCCACTCCCCTGTCCAAGATACATGAACGACACGGGGAAAATAATGATCGTCATCACAACGATGATCACGCTCTGCACGGCGTCGGACAGCACCGCCGCCCAGATCCCCCCGATCACCGTATAGATGATCATCACGGCGCCCACGATGAGGACGGACAGCTGAAACCCGCTCATCTCGAAACCGTTGATCGTGAACATCTGTCCGCTGAATCCCAGCGCCGTCGAGACGAAGATGCAGAGAATATACAGCCCCTGGCCGATCCCGACAGTCTGCGGTATGATCGCCGTCACGGAATAGAAGTACGTCGTCGACGAAGAGAAGCGCCGTGTGAGAAACTGGAGCGGCGAATTGATCCTCGACCGCCGCCACCGCTTCGCGAAATAAAAATACCCGACAAGATAGGCCCAGAATGCCGATGTGAAAATGGGCACGGCACCGATCCCGTTTACGTACGTGAATCCGGCGGCAGCCACGAACATGAACGCCGAAAAACCCGACACCCAGTTCGAGAGGCCGGCGAGCACCCACGGAATCTTTCCGCCGCCCTTGAAATAATCGTCTGTGTTCTTGTTCTTCCGTGCGGAAAAAATACCGACCCAGATGATGATGACGAAATACAGCGCGATGAGAATGTAATCGATAAAGTTGACCGTGTTGAATGTCATCTGCTGGTTGTCCGATGATAAGGATGGGTGGATACGTCTCACACTGTGCCGACCGGCGCCGCCCCGCGCCTCCTCTTACATTTTCTTGACGCGCCGGATGATCTTCTGCATGTTCAATCCGAGGATCTTCTCCTTCTCCTCGGGCGTGCAGTGCGAGTACGTCACCCACCCGAACTGCGGGATCGGGTCGCGCATCGGCTGGTCGGTACCGAAAAGCACACGGTCTGCGCCCACCGCCTTCACCATGAACTCGATGATCTTGAACGTCACGCTCGTCAGCGTGATCTCGAGCGCGATGTTTTTGTGCTTGAGCGCCGCCTCGATGGCGATCCGCGCGTCGCGATACGAACCGCCGCAGTGCGCGATGATGAATATAATGTTCGGATACCGCCCTGCGAGGTCGTCGATCTCCGCGGCAAAATTCGGCGACGGGTGCATGAGCGCGAACGCATTCATCCGATTGCCGTACTCATACCAGGGATCCCACAGCTTGTCGTTGTATGCGAGCCCAGTCATCGGATTGTACGGTTTGATGCCCTTGAAGCCATACCCCTCGTACACCTTCTTCAGCTCGCGCGGCCAGTCCTTCACGTACTGCGGCTGAAGCGTCGCATAGCCGCAGTAGAATTTCGGAAACTGCGTCACGGCGTCATGAACGATATCGTTGCCCTCATCGTAATCCGCCCAAAGGCCGAGCCACGAGCTGATGCAGACCTTCGTGATGCCCATCGTCCGGGCGCGTTCCTTCATCCCCTTCGCATCCGAAAACGGCTGATACATGAACCCGACGCCCTTCGCGCCGTTGTGCGAGATGTGCGCATGCGCGTCGATCACAAGCACATCCTTCAGCGGCTTCCCCTCCTTCGAGAGCTCGAGAATCGGGTCGTGCGTGTTCCGCTTCCTGTATTCCTTCGGCAGCCCGGGCAGCTTCAACAGCCGCGCCAGATTCCCTCCCGCGATGAGGTCCTTGTCCTCGTCCGAGAGGACGGAGTAGTCGACGAGCGACTTGGCGGCGCCGGGCGACTTCGCAAGCGCACCCGTGCCGAAGAGGAGGCGTTCGGGACCGAACCGTTCCACGAAGTCCTCGAGGATCCGGTTCCCCTGATGGCTCGAGAATTCGAGATGAAGCCGGGGGTGCTTGGACATCAGGGTGATGAGGTAGCGTGTTGCATCCCACCGCGAACCCTGCAGAAGCACGGTGAGCCTCGGATGAAGCGAGAGCATCTTGTCCAGGTCCGCGAGGAGCACTTGATTGAACGGCTCCGTGACGTCGGGCGCGTACATGTTCCCGCCCTCGAGCAGCAGCGGAATCTCACCCTCCTCGAGTTCCTTCAGCAGCGGACCGCACGTGTATTCGTCGAAGAAATAATGCATGATGCGGGGCGCCATTCGGGCGGCCCGGATGTTGTGCGTGCGCATCTCCGCGACGATCTCCGCGGGCTCGGGCATCTCGCCCGTCATCGAGGGCATCACGGACCAGACGCCGTACAGCCGCGGACTCTTCGCAAGCTCCCGCAGCAGCATCTTGTTGCCGTATGAGGGATCGTATTCCTTGCCCACGGCATGCGAGATGAGCGCGCCGTGGATGCCGCACCATTCCATCTCCTCGAGGAGGGTTTCGGTCGCATACTCGTTCTCGACATCCTTCCGCCCGTAGCGGCCGACCATCGCGTAACTGTCAATATAAATGCGATTGCTCATTGTCATCCTTTCGTTATCATGCTGAGTCTGCGATTGCCCGCCCTGATCATGCGACATCTGTTGCGGGCATGGTCTCCCCTACCAGTAGAACGGTATCGCGGTGGCGCGTTCTCTCGGCTCACACTCCAGCGCGCGCTTGAGCGCGGTACGCGCCTTTGCCGCGGCCTCGTGAATATCCGCGGCCTTATGCGAGTATGAGATGAACCAGCGCGTGTTCGCGAAGATGCCCTCGCGGTACAATTCGCGCGCCCAGAGGTACGACAGCCGCTGGTTGAATTCCTCGTCGGGCGTCGTGAATTTCAGCCACGACCCGACGGGCAGCCCCATCGCCGTTCCCTCGATGCCTATCTCCTTCGCCATGTCGTTGAAGTGCCCCATGAGCAGCGTTCCCATCGCGCGCATATGCCCGTGCACGTCTTCGCGCTTCATGATCGTCAGCGTCGCGATCGCGGCGGCGATGGACAGCGTCTCGCCGGCGTATGTCGTCGTGAGTCTGAAACGGTCGAGCGTTTCCATATACTTCCGCTTCCCCACAAACGTCGAGAGCGGATACCCGTTGGCCAGCGCCTTCGCATAGCTCCCGAGGTCCGCATCCACGCCGAACAATTCCTGCGCGCCGCCCGGCGCCAGCCGGAAACCGGTGAGTACCTCGTCCATCACCAGGAGAATGCCGTGCTCGCGCGTGAGCGCGCGGAGATGGCGGATGAACGAACCGCTTGTGTCCTCGTTAAAGTCGTACGCCGTGGAAATAATGCAGGCGATACGATCGCCGTACGTGCGCACGAGCCTGTCCGCCTCTTCGCAGTTCCCCCACGGAATCACCTTCACGTAGTCCTTAATCACCTCCGGGACGCCGTTGTTCGGACTGTCATCCGTCGCAAACCAGTCGGGATATCCGTGGTAACCGCTCATGAGAATCATATCCCGCCCCGTGTGCGCGCGTGCAATGCGCACATTGCAGAGATTCGCGTCCTCTCCGGTCTTCATGAAGCGGCACATGTCCGCATTCGGCACCGTCGCCGTCACAAGCTCCGCGAGCTCGAGCTCGCGCGGACTCGCCATGCTGAAGAGCACACCCTTCTTCATCTGCTCACGCACCGCATCGTCCACCTCGTCGTAGCAATACCCGAGCGTGACGGGACCGAGGGAAAGCCGGAAGTCGATGTACTCCTTGCCTTCCATGTCCCACAGCCGGCACCCTTTGCCGCGCTCGATGAACTTCGGCATCGTCTCGTTGAAGAACGGGATGGGCCGTTTCGCGTTCGTCTGCGTGCCCCACGGAATGAGCCGAAGGGCTTTTTCGAAATGTTCGTCTGAGAGCTTCATCGTCGGTGACTTCTTATGCAATGGTGAATGCGGGAATGTCGCCCGTCATGTCGATCGTGACATTGACGGCTGTCGAATTGTGCGTTCCGTTGATCGTCCACACCGAACCCGCGCGGCGAGCCGTGAGCGTACCGTGAGCGGCTTCTCCGGACTGCGCGGTGCAGATCGTGACGAGTTCATGCTCGAGCGCCGATGTCGATTCCGTCTCCGCGTACGGGAACACGCCCAGCGTGTCGGGAAGCGCGAGCGCGCCTGTCTTCACGGCGACCGTGTTTTTCGAGAACACGCTCGCGTGCAGCGAAACGCCGGGGCGACCGATCATGAAATCCGCGGCACCGGCCCGGACCGTTCCGTTCTTGTCGTCGTTATAGACCTGATATCTCGCCTGCACGGCCGACGCCGATGTCATCCTCACGGTATCGATGATGATGAACACGTCGGGCTTCAGGAAGAGCACGGATCGGTAGACCTTGTTCACGTCGGCATTCACGAGCTGATACGCCTCGGTGGCGTCGCTCGTCAGCGTCATGCGCCGCGGAGATGCCTCGTAGGCGAGGATCTTTGCGAACGCCCACGACGCGTTCGTGCCTTCCTTGCCGTCGTGATACTGGTGCCCCTTGCCGCCGATGAGGATCGCGGTGTGCGCCTCGGTCTGCCTGAGCAGCCATTGCGGCAGCGTGTGCGAGTATCCCGCGCCGAACGGATCGTGCAGCAGCCGCTCCCCGTACGCTGTGAAGAGCACGCTGTTCCTGTCCGCATGTTCGTGATTCGCGGGCGGTCCGCTCCGGAATGCGAGCACGGAGGCCCCCTTTTCCCAGCCCGAACGAGAGACGACGATACCGGTGCCGAACCGCGCGTCGAGCAGTTCCTTCCCCGGCTTCTTCGCCTTCACCGCCGGATCGAACCATACGAAACCCGCGAAGTGTTTGGGTTCGCTGACGTCCGTGACAAGATATTGGGCGATCGGGTCGTTGTTCTTTTTCGCCACCCAGGCGGCGATCGAGGTGTCGCCGATGCGGTGCGCGTCGCTGAAATTGACGGCGTCGGCCGGATCGTGATTCGTCGGCATCGTCATCTGGAGCGCATAGCGGACCGTGCCGGGATAATTGATGAGCTTCCGCTCGTCGATGCCCGTCGTGCGGTACAACAC
>JAVBYH010000216.1 GCA_030824175.1 Bacteroidota bacterium
GGCGTCCTCGGCGGGAGAATCGGTGAGCACGCGCGTGAGCTTCAGTTTGTCGCCTGCGGTCTGCATCGCGAACCCGAACGAGACCTTCATCGGCACATCCGACGGCTTCAATTCTATGCCGGCATAGAGCAACGACTGTTCCCAGGGATAGGGCGCCGTGCCGCGAATATAGAGCGAGAAAAATTCCTCGAGCCCCGAGCCTGCGCATTCTTCCGCCGTCTGCTGGAAATCGGCGAGTGTGTAGCCGCCGGCGGAGAGGGGGAACCGTTTGAGCAAGAGACGCATCACATCGTCGAGAGACTGCGCATTTCTGGAGCGTTGGCGGATCTCGAGGTCGAGAAGGAAGCTTGCCATCGCACCCTTGTTGTAATAATCGGATTCGGCGTTATAGGCGTTTTCGTTCGCGTGCCAGTATTTGATCCATGCATCGAAGCTCGCATCGCTGAGCGAGAGCACGGCATTGCCGGGGCGGTATCGCTCCTCGGCGGCGAAATAGGGGGCGATATCCATGATCGACCGGGGCGGACGGAGTCCCGCCCGGACGAGCATATTCGGCCCGTAATAGCTAGTGGCGCCCTCGGCGATCCACAATTCGCGGGAATAATTCTCGCGCTGCAAATCATAGGGGTGGAGTCCGCGCGGCCGCAGCTGCTTCACGTTCCAGGTGTGGAAGTATTCGTGCGACACGAGTCCGAGGAACTGCTGATACGCGGTCTGATTCAGGAAGTTGTTGGTCCGGACGCCGATGATCGTTGAATTCGCATGTTCGACGCCTCCTCCGTTGGAGGGGAGGCTGTGGAAGATGAATACGTACTTGTCGTACGGCAATCCGCCCCAGAATGTGTGGTTCGCTTCGACGATCTTCGAAAGGTCGCGCACGAGCGTGTCTGCGTTCCAATTCCCGGTGCCGCTGAGGCAGAGAGTGTGGCGTATGCCGCGGACTGTGAAGTCGACGTCCTGTTGCGTGCCGATCTCGAGGGGGCAATCGATGAGGTGGTCGTAGGACGGTGCCGAAAATGCGTTCTGCGACCCGGGCACTGCATCCAGGCCCGTTGTGACATGCCACGGGCCGAAGGGGCGCACGTTCAGCCGCATGGGATGGGGGCGGTGCGCGTCCGTGTACATGAAGACGGATTCGCCGCTCACGAAACCGTGATCGATGTCCAGGCCCCGGGTTTTCTTGTCGAAATCGTTGGCGAAGACCTTGTAGCGGATCGTGACGGTGCGTGCGCCCTTCGTCTCGATGCGCCAATCCGATTTGGAGACCTTGAACCAGCGGAGCGGTGCGCCGTCGGCGTCCGTGGCCGAAAAATTCTGCACGCCGTCCGCAAGGTCGAGGATGAGGTAGCGTCCCGGCCTCCAGACGGGCAGCAGCACGTCCAGCAGGTTCGTGCCGGCGTCGATGTTCTCGAATGCCGCTTCAACCTCGTAGAGGTGGTTTGCGGGCTTCGGCATGGACAGGGTATATGTCGTGTGCGGAACTGCTGCAGCAAAAGCGGAAGGCATCATGGTCATAGTCAGGAATAATGCAAGGATGCTTATAATTTTCATAGATACGCGAGAAAAGGCGAGGAAAAAACGGTGATTGTTCATTGAATGTACGTCATTCCATCACCCAAAGCAATGCGGGATGGGCAAAAACACGGAACTTTTAGGGGATGAATGCCGTTGCATTATCTTTAGTCATTACCTATATTCTTCTATGGGCAGACCTCTATAGCGGTGCCTGCGGCCGCAGGCCCACCATCGACTCATTCACTAACGATTATTAAAGAGGGGACGTTCCCTCTTTTTTTTTAAGGAATCCATGGCAGACAGACAGTATGATGTGCTCATCATCGGCGGAGGACCCGGCGGCTACGTCGCAGCGATCCGCGCCGCTCAGCTCGGCCTCTCGACGGCCGTCGTTGAAAAAGACAAACTCGGAGGCATCTGCCTCAACTGGGGCTGCATTCCGACGAAGGCGCTGCTGAAGAATGCCGACGTGTACAACCTCCTGAAGCACGCGGACCAGTACGGCTTCACGTTCGACAACCTGAAGGCGGATTTTTCGAAGGCCGTGAAGCGCAGCCGCGACACCTCATCGAGGCTGTCGAAGGGCATCGAGTTCCTCTTCAAGAAGAACAAGATCGATCTCATCACCGGCACGGCAACGCTTGCCGGAAAGGGCGTCGTTGACGTTGCGCTGCCGGGGAAGACGGACAGGATTTCGGCGAAGCACATCATCCTCGCCACGGGTGCGAGGGCCAAATCATTCCCGTCCATCCCCATCGACAGGAAGCGGATCATCACGAGCACCGAAGCGATGGTGCTCCCCGACGTACCCAAGCGCATGGTGATCATCGGCGCCGGCGCGATCGGCGTCGAGTTCGCGTATCTCTACAGCTCGTACGGCACGGAGGTCACGATCGTCGAGATGATGGACAGTCTGCTGCCCATCGAGGACCGCGAGGTGACAAAGGCCCTGCGACGCGTCTTCGAAAAGGCCGGCATCAAGGTGCTCACGGAAACAAAAGTTGAAAGCGCCGTCGCCTCGGACACGGAGGCGGTCGTGACCGTTTCGAACAAGGACGGAAAGAAGGAACTGAAGGCCGATGTCGCGCTTGTGGCCGTCGGCGTGCAGGGTAACATCGAGAACCTCGGACTCGAGGCGCTCGGCGTGAAGACGGACAGGTCGTTCATCGTTGTGGACGGACACTTCAAGACGTCGGTGGACGGCATTTACGCCATCGGCGATGTGAGCGGACCGCCGTGGCTCGCGCATGTCGCCTCCGCCGAAGGCATCCACTGCATCGAGGCCATCGCCGGCAAGCAGCCGCATGCCGTCGATTATTCGAACGTGCCCGGATGCACGTACTGCCAGCCTCAGGTGGCCAGCGTCGGTCTCACGGAGGAGAAGGCCAGGGAGAAGGGATACGACTTGAAGATCGGCCGATATCCGTTCCGTTCGCACGGGAAGGCCATCGCGATCAACGAGACCGAGGGCTTCGTGAAACTGATCTTCGACGCCAAATACGGCGAGCTCCTCGGCGCACATATCTTCGGTTCGGAGGCGACGGAAATGATCGCCGAACTCGTCACGGCGCGGACGCTCGAAACCACAGCGGAGCAACTCATCGGCACAATGCACGCGCATCCGACGCTCACCGAGGGGATCGTAGAAGCCGCGCTCGACGCGTACGGCGAGGCGATACATATCTGACGATGTCTATGAACCCACTGCACACAATCGCGCTCGGCAGGACGAGATACGCCGACGCATGGGAAATACAGAAAAATCTATTCGCCGCCCGCGCCGAGGGCCGCATCGGAGACGTGCTCGTGATCACCGAGCATGATCCCGTCTACACGCTCGGCAAAGGCGCGAACGAGAATCATGTGCTTGCCGGAGCGGCCGAACTTCAGTCACGGAACATCGACCTGCACCGCATCGACCGCGGCGGCGACGTGACCTTTCACGGCCCGGGCCAGCTTGTGGGCTATCCGATCCTGGACCTGAACTGCCATTATCTCGACGTCCACCGCTATCTTCGCGATCTTGAAGAGGTGCTCATCCGAACGCTCGCCGGGTATCACATCGACGCCGGGCGCTCCGAGGGATATACAGGCGTCTGGACGCGCGGCGAGAAGATCGCCGCCATCGGCGTGAAGATGCAACGATGGATCACGATGCACGGCTTCGCGCTCAATGTCTCGACCGACCTCTCGTATTTCGACCGCATCATTCCGTGCGGGATCTTCCACAAGGGCGTCACATCCATGGAACTGGCGACGGGAGGGCCGATAAAGATGGAGGAGGTAGCGGGCGCCGTCATACGAAATTTTGAAGCTGTGTTCAACGTCGTCGCACGCGGCATGACGGTGGACGAGATGCTGTCGCTCACCGCAACCGGGACTCCGGTCCCCGAGGGAACGATCGAATGATGCAGGCACTCGAACCGATGACGGCACACCGCACGACCGATGGGAAGCATGATCCCGGTTCTGCGGCGACGGATGCGCAGCTGCTCGCCGCGTTCCGCACCATGCTGCTGGCCCGCACCGTCGACGAGAAAGAGATGACGATGCTGCGGCAGGGAAAGATCCTCTTCCACATCAGCGGCCCGGGGCATGAGGCGTGCCAGATCGCCTGTGCGATGGCGATGCGTCCGGGCGTCGACTGGGCCTATCCCTATTACAGGGACCTTGCATTCTCCCTTCAGTTCGGTTCCACCGTGCGCGACATGTTTCTCGAGAACATGCACCGATTGGAAGGTCCTGGATCGCACGGCCGGCAGATGCCGTCGCATTACGGGAACAAGGCGCTGCGCGTCGTGTCCCAGTCGAGCCCGACGGGAACGCAGTTTCTCCAGGCCGTGGGCACTGCACTCGGCGCCGTGAAGGACGGGGTCGATGAGGTCGTCTATGTCTCCTCGGGCGAGGGCACAACGAGCCAGGGTGAATTTTTCGAGGCGCTCAACTGGGCGTCGAGGGAAAAGCTGCCCGTCATCTTTTTGATACAGAACAACCGTTACGCCATCTCCGTCCCTTCGCGCGACCAGATTGCCGGCGGTTCGATCGCCGAACTGACGAAAGGATATCCGAATCTCCAGCGGTTCCATATCGACGGCACCGACTTTGCAGCATCGTACGAGGCTGCGCTCAGCGCCGTCGCTTTCGCGCGCGCCGGCCGCGGGCCGAGCCTCATCGAGGCCGACGTGGTTCGTCTCTTCCCGCATTCGTCTTCGGATGATCCGAAAAAATACAGGCCCATGGCCGAGATCGAGGCCGACCGGCTCCGCGATCCGCTGCCGAAGCTGCAGGAACTCCTCGTCTCGCGAAACATTCTTTCGCCGGATGCGCTTGCCGCGTTGCGGGCGGACATAAAAAAAGAGATCGACGAGGCTGTCGCGTACGCCGAATCGGCGCCGAGTCCCGCCGCGGATACGGTGATGAGAAACGTTGCGGCACCTGTCGTCGTTACGTCCGAGAATGTTCCACCGCAGCCCGTGCGGACCGGTGCGCAGTGCATGATGGTCGATGCGGTGAACCATGCGCTGCATGAAGAGATGGCGCGCAATCCCCGGATGCTCGTCTACGGCGAGGATATCGCCGGCGGCAAGGGCGGCGTGTTCTCCGCGACGAAGGGGCTGACGGACGCGTTCGGCCGCGCACGCGCATTCAATTCGCCCCTTGCCGAAGCAAGCATCGTCGGTACAGCGATCGGCCTTGCCGTGAGAGGGTATAAACCGGTTGTTGAAATTCAATTCGGCGATTATATCTGGCCCGCGTTCATGCAGTTCCGCGACGAGCTCGTGCAGATGCGCTACAGATCGGACGGCGACTTTTCCTGTCCCGTTGTCGTGCGCGTCGCCGTCGGCGGCTACATCCGCGGAGGCCTCTATCACAGCCAGTCGATCGAGGCGTTCTTCGCGCACATGCCGGGACTGTTCATCGCTTTCCCGTCGAACGCCGCCGATGCGAAGGGGCTGCTCAAGACGGCGTGCCGCGAGAACAATCCGGTGCTCTTCTGCGAACACAAGGGACTCTACCGGCAGCAGTTCGCCGCATCGCCCGAGCCGGACGATACGCACCTCGTGCCGTTCGGCGTCGCGTCGGTGAAACGCGAAGGCACGGACATCACCGTGGTGACATGGGGATTTCTCGTGCAGCGCTCGCTCGACGTCGCGAAAAAAATGGAAGCCCGAGGCGTGAGTGTGGAAGTGATCGATCTGCGGACGATCGCGCCGTGGGACCGCGAGACTGTGCTGCGTTCGGTGCGCAAGACGGGGAAAGTGCTCGTCGCGCACGAGGACACGCGCACCGGAGGATTCGGCGGAGAGATCGCCAGCACGATCGGCGAGGAATGCTTCCAGCATCTCGACGCGCCCGTGATGCGCCTCGGTGCGCTCGACGCGCCGGTGCCGTTCGCTCCCGTGCTCGAGAACGCCATGCTGCCGCAGGAGTACCATCTGCTTGCGGCGCTCGAGAAGCTGGCCGCCTATTGATTCGTGTAGCTTTCATGGTTGTAGGGCGAAATGATATTTCGCCCTGCAAAATGATCGTGCGATCGTTGACCGGGGCGAAACGCCGTTTCGCCCTACACGTACGAAGTATTTATCGATATGAGGAGAATGAATGGAACACGTTATACATGCCCACGATGTGCTGCACATGGTCGCCGAATCGAACGACGGCATCCTGCTCGAAGAACTCCGGGCAACGCTGAACATGCGGTTCGGTCCCGATGTCCGCTTCACGAATTGTGCCGACGCGCGGTTCACGGTGGACGAGCTCCTGCAGTTCCTTGTGGCGCGTAGTAAAATTTCGGTGCGCAACGGTGTCGCGCGCGTGAATTCGCAGAACGTCTGCAGTCATTGACGACGTGTGTCGTCCAAGCGTCTAACCAGGAGAGAATCCACAGAGCATGGCCATAGTTGACGTCATAATGCCCCAGCTGGGAGAGAGCATCGCCGAAGGCACGATCGCCAAATGGCACAAGCGCGTCGGCGACGCGATCGGGAAGGACGAACCGCTGCTGGAGATCAGCACCGACAAGGTGGACTCCGAGATCCCGTCTCCCGAGGCCGGCATCGTTGCGGAACTGCTCTTCCCCGAACAGGAGACCGTCGCGGTGCTGACGGTGATCGCACGGATAGAGACAGATACGTCCGCAGTCGTGCGCACCGAGGCCGGCGCGTCCGCGATGGATGCGAAGGATGCCGCGCCGCCGGCGCTGCGTGCTCCCGCCGCGGAACGCACACATCCCGTCGCACAGGTGGGGTCGGAAGCTGCGAGGGCGTCCGAACAGGTGCCGCAGGCAGTCTCCGAAGACGTTGCAGGCGGACGATTTTATTCACCGCTCGTGCTGAACATCGCGCGGAGCGAGCGCATCGGCATGGCGGAATTGGAACGCATCCCCGGCACGGGGGTGCAGGGCAGGGTGTCGAAGAACGACATCCTTGCGTACGTCGAAAGGAAAAAATCGGGAGGAGACGCCGCCGACGATGGCGCGCGGGAGCCCGAGCGACCCGCGGAAGCGGGGGCGGCCGAGGTGCGCGTGCCGATGGATGCGATGCGCAGGTCGATCGCCGAGCACATGGTGCGGAGCAAGCAGGTCTCTCCGCATGTCTACTCCGTGACGGAGGCGGACGTGTCGCGGCTCGTCGCGTATCGCGAGCGGATGAAGCAGGGATTCGAACAGCGCGAGGGCGTGAAGCTCTCGCTTACGCCGTTCTTTCTCGATGCCGCCGTGAAGGCGCTGAAGGAGTTCCCGTACATCAACGCGTCGATCGACGGCGACACGGT
>JAVBYH010000279.1 GCA_030824175.1 Bacteroidota bacterium
CCGTGCACTATCCCGGATTAAAGACGCATCCGCAGTACCGGCTCGGCAGGAAACAGATGTCGGGCGCGGGCGGCATGATCGCGTTCGATACGGGCAGCCTCGCGAACGTGAAGAAGCTCGTGCGCCGCCTGCGCCTGTGCACGCTCGCCGAAAGTCTTGGCGGCGTCGAGACGCTCATCGCGCATCCGGCGACGATGTCGCACATCGGCCTCCCCCGGGCAGAGCGTATCGCGAACGGCATCACCGACGGACTGCTGCGGTTGTCCGTCGGCATCGAGGACGCCGGCGACATAGTGGATGATCTCTCATCGGCGCTCGCCGGCATCCGCTGATGCGGCGCGCCGGCGCGCGAACGATCGATGCGTAAAGTAACCGGCGGCAAAATAAAGTGCGTCGTATCGAATATTTGTTTTGCTTTTGATTAAAATATCTTCTAATTTTGCATCGTGCAAAATTAGTTCACTTATCGCTGAGTGTCAACGCTGTTTCATAGAGTTAATCCTTAAACTATTCACAATAGTGACGGAGGCTCGACTATGACGATACATTATTATATGCTCTGCTACCGGTTCGAGGCGCTCGTCGCATCGCAGCTGCCTCCCGATGATTTCGGTCCCTACATGGCGGTAGGCACCAGGAAGAATACGCAAGGCAACACTCTCTTCTTTGAAATAGATCCATCACTGCACAGCACGTATTTCCGGCTCAACGATATTCCGAACACATGCGTTCGCCATCCCGACGGATCCCCGAAACGAAGCAAGTACATCAGCACCTATCGCGTCCTCGAGCATCTTGATCCCGCACTCATGGGGAAACTGTATCTCACTACGGCGGATGGCCGCGTACTGGGCCTCGAGGCGTCGCAGTATGGCGAACCGCAGAACGGGTCGGGACCGAACCTGTTCCAGGAACTCTGTCCCGGCTCTCCGATGGTCGTGTCGAATCTCACGCCGTCGGCGTTCAATACGTATATGACCGACCCGAACAATCCGGTGAGCGTGCCGCGGATCTTCTTCGCCGACCTCCTGCTCGAGCGCGACGCCGCGGGGCATCTCGCGGGATATCTGCCGTATGAAAATCCCGAGCACGTTGTCGAGTGCATCAGGGAACTCGAGGCGAATCCGCGCAAGCAGGTGAAGAATGTCGCGCGGGCGACGCATCTGCACTCGTTCTTCCGAACCGTGCGAAGGGGATTCTTCCTCGGTGATCAGAACGGCATGAAGTTTTACAAATTTCCTTCGAAGGAGGATCTTGATGTGAAGTACCACCCGTGGTGGCACTCCGCATCCGAAAGTATAGCAACGTAACAACTATTCACCATCCCGAACGCACGGGTGCTGCGTTGAGGGGTTGTCTGATGTTCCGCACGACGAGACAACCCCTCGGATATGTACACCCGGACGTCCGGTCTTTTCTTTCCATCTACAATTGTCAGAGGTATAAATGCATAAACTCAAGGCACTGCTTAAATCACATAAGGCGCGTCAATATTATCTGGTCGGTCTGCTCGTGTTCTTTGGAGCCGGATACTTCTGGACACCATCCTTCGGGCAGGCTCCCGAACCGGCCGCGTCTGCCACAGTCACAGAACATGTTGAACATTTTGTCTTTTTCTCCCCCTTCGTCAATCCGAGCTACAGCGTCGCCGAACAGTATTCGCTGATCGCCATCCTCATCATCGCCGTGGCGGGATTGCTCTATGCGCTCATGCTCGCCAAGCAGGTCTACGCGGCGGACACGGGCACCAAGAAGATGCAGGAGATCGCACTGGCAATCCGCGAAGGCGCGGATGCGTATCTCGGCGCCCAGTTCAAGCGTATCGGACCACTCATCATTCTGATCACGATCCTGCTGGCCGTGACATTCACCGGGACCGAAGAGGCGTTCCGCTGGGGCCGCGCGGGCTCGTTCCTTGTGGGCGCGCTCTTCAGCTGGACAGTCGGTTTCGTCGGCATGCGTCTGGCAACCGCCGGCAATCTTCGCGTCGCGGCGGCTGCAACACGCAGCTACGGTGAAGCGATGCAGCTCGGCTACCGCACGGGAACGGTCACGGGCATGCTCACCGACGGTCTCGGACTGCTCGGCGGCACTATCATCTTCCTGATCTTCGGCGTTCAGGCGTACGAGGCACTGCTCGGCTTCGGCTTCGGCGGCACCTTGATCGCGCTCTTCATGCGCGTCGGTGGCGGCATCTATACGAAGGCCGCTGATGTCGGCGCCGATCTCGTCGGCAAGATCGAAAAAGATATTCCCGAGGACGACCCACGCAACGCCGCGACGATCGCCGACAACGTCGGTGACAACGTCGGCGACTGCGCCGGTATGTCTGCGGACATCTTCGAAAGCTATGAAGTCACGATCGTTGCCGCCATGATCCTCGGCATGGCCACGTTCGGCCACAAGGGCGTCATCTTCCCGCTGCTTGTGCGCGGCATCGGCGTGCTCGGCTCCATTATCTCCACCTACACGGTGAAGGCGGGTCCGAACGACACCTCCGACACGGCGCTCCATTCGGTGCACCGCGGCTTCTGGATCGGCTCCATCATCAGCGTCGTGGGCTTCTTCGTGCTCGGCGCCCTCTACCTGCGATTCGATCCCCAGTATCTCCTGGACAATCCCGTCGCACTCGCGGGCTTCCCCGCTGCGGGTCCGGGCGCGCTTCCGTTCTGGGCGAATTTGGGCGTCATCGGACTCGATCTCCGACCGGCGATCACATGCCTCATCGGCGTGTTCCTCGCCATCGGCCTGAACAAGCTCACAAGCTATTACACGCACACGATGCACGCTCCGGTGAAGAGCCTTGCAAAAGCCTGCACGACCGGCCATGCAACGAACATCATCCAGGGCTTCGCCGTCGGGTATGAAAGCACCGTTGCGACGATCGTCGTGATCGCCACCTCCATTCTGCTCTCCGTGCTTGTCTATACGGGCACGCCCCCGCTCTTCATCGCCTACGGCGTTGCCATGGCGGGCATCGGCATGCTCACGCTCACGGGCAACACGATCTCCATGGACGTCTTCGGTCCCGTGGCAGACAACGCTAACGGCATCGGCGAAATGGGCTACGATCCGGAAGAAATGGAACGCCAGAAACCGGGCAACTACAAACGCGCACGCCAGATCCTCGCGGATCTCGACGCCGTCGGCAACACGACGAAGGCGGAAACAAAGGGCATCGCCATCGGTTCGGCCGTCATCGCGGCCGTCTCCCTCTTCTCCAGCTTTATTGCCGTTATTGCAGTCGGCAGCGAGGACAAGATCAACACGATGACGATCGACCAGTACCTGCGTGAAGCGGGCAAGATCACCGTTGCGGACCCGACAGTGTTCATCGGGTTCCTCATCGGCGGCGCGGTGCCGTTCCTCTTCAGCTCCATGCTCATCCGCGCAGTCGGACGCGCGGCGTTCTACATCGTGAAGGAATGCCGCATCCAGTTCCGCGACATCGAGATCTGGGAAGGCACGAAGAAACCCGATTACGGCCGGGTGGTGGACATCTGCACGAACACCGCTCAGAAGGAACTCATCGGTCCCGGGCTGCTCGCGATCATGAGCCCGCTGCTCGTCGGCTTCCTCCTCGGACCGTACGCGCTCGGCGGCTTCCTCGCCGGCATGATCCTCGTCGGTCAGCTCCTTGCGGTCTTCATGTCGAACGCGGGCGGTGCGTGGGATAACGCGAAAAAAATGATCGAAGACGGCATCTACGGCGGCAAAGGCTCCGAAGCCCACAAGGCTGCGGTGACCGGCGACACCGTCGGCGATCCGTTGAAGGACACGGCCGGTCCGGCCATCAACCCGCTCATCAAGGTGATGAACATGGTGAGCCTCCTGGCCCTCGGCCTCGTGCTCCAGTACAACATCATTTCCCCGAAGATTGCCGAAGGCGGTTCCGCCGCGAGCACATTCGTCATAGGAATGATCGTCATTCTCGCCGCAGCCGCAGCAATCGCCTGGGCGGTGTGGCAGAGCAAGCGCGACGATGCCGTCGCGGATTCGCTCGGAGAATAAGTTCATTTCTTCGGACGTTGCGTACAGAGGACCCGACAGCGCGGCTGTGTCGGGTCCTCAATTTTTTTACGGGGACGCCGGTCGGGGGTCCTGCGGTTTACCAGTGAAACACGGTTTTACCAATTATTCGTTGCATATCGCCGCAACTTCAGGTATATTTTCGACACAAACATCCCATGGTCATGGCACAACACACACTCCAGGCACATCTTGCATTCGATATCGGCGCGACGAGCGGCCGCGCACTCCTCGGTTCGGTTCACGACCAGCGGGTCGAACTCAAAGAGGTCCATCGCTTCCCCAATGCAATGGACACCTCCGGCAACCGCCTCTGCTGGAACACCGGCCGGTTGTTCCGTGAAGTAAAAGCGGGCATCTCGGCCGCCACTCGTGAGCTCAAGGGAGCTCCCATCGAATCGATCGGCGTGGACACATGGGGCGTCGATATCGGACTCCTCGGCGCCGACGGCGCACTCCTCGACGAACCATACGCCTATCGCGACGCATACACCGACGGCATCATCGACGAGCTCCTCGCGGTGATCCCGCTCGCGCAGCTCTATAAGCGGACCGGCATACAGCTCATCCAGTTCAACACGCTCTTCCAGCTGTTCGCCCTGAGAAAACTGCGTCCGGAGATTTTCGGGAAGGCACAGGCCATGCTGTTCATGCCCGACCTCATCAATTACATGCTCTGCGGACAGATCGCGAATGAATATACGATCGCATCCACATCCCAGATGCTCAATGCATCGAACCGCGACTGGGACTGGGCCACACTCGATGCGCTCGGCTTTCCGGCAACACTGTTCCAGGAGATCGTGCATCCCTCGTCGTCCATCGGCCGCATCCGCGGACCGATCGCCGAAGAGACCGGGGCGAATGCGTCCATACGAATACTCAGCGTGGCATCGCACGACACGGCCTCGGCCGTCGCCGCCGTGCCCTCGCTCTCACAGAATTTCGCGTACATCAGTTCGGGAACATGGTCGCTCATGGGCATCGAGACGCACCAGCCCATCATCACCGACGACACGCTCCGCTGGAATTTCACCAATGAAGGCGGCGTGGAGAACACGTTCCGCGTCCTGAAGAACATCACCGGCATGTGGCTGCTCGAGGAATGCCGCCGCGCGTGGGGCGCGGATGCGCCCGCGTCGTATGATCAGCTCGTCGCCCTCGCCATGCAGGAGACGCCGTTCCGGCATCTCATCGATCCCGATGCCCCCGAGTTCGCTCATCCCGCGCACATGCCCGACGCGATCCGCGAGTCGCTCCGCCGCACGTCGCAGCCCGACGCACAGTCCGTCGGCGCCGTCGTGCGCTGCATCTTCGAGAGCCTCGCCCTGAAATACCGCGTCGTCCTCGAGCAGCTCCGGCATATCTCGCCGCATCCGATCGACACGCTTCATGTGATCGGCGGCGGATCGCGCAACTCCCTGCTCTGCCAATGGACGGCAAACGCCTGCAGCCTCCCCGTCATTGCGGGACCTGCGGAAGCCACCGCAATCGGCAACATCATGCTGCAGGCCAAGGCGAGCGGCGCCTTCGACTCGCTCGGCGGCATGCGCCGCACGATCCTGAATTCATTTTCACCCGTCGCCTACACGCCCGTGGACAGCACACGCTGGTACGACGCGTTTGGGCGATACCGGGACCTATTCACCACTCATTCCACATGACATGACACATACTCCCGCAGCAGACTCGCAATCCTACTCCATCGCCCGCGAACGCTACGCGGCACTCGGCGTCGACACCGAATCGGCGCTCACGGCGCTTTCATCGATCGCCCTCTCCGTCAATTGCTGGCAAGGGGACGACGTTACCGGCTTTGAACAATTCGACAGCACCGGCGGCGGCGGCATACAGGCCACGGGAAATTTTCCGGGCAAGGCCAGGACGCCCGACGAACTCCGCGCAGACATCACGAAGGCCCTCTCGCTCATCCCAGGAACGCACCGCGTGAATCTCCATGCGATGTACGGAGAGTTTGGCGGCGCCCGCGTCGACAGGGACGAGATCGCGCCGGCGCATTTCACGGGATGGATCGACTGGGCCAAGGACAAGAAGCTTGCCTTGGATTTCAACGCGACGTGCTTCGCGCACCCGAAGGCGGACGCGGGATTCACGCTCAGCAGCAAGGACGAGGCCGTGCGGAAGTTCTGGATACGCCACGTGCAGCAGGCTCGCGAGATCAGCGCCGCAATGGGCCGCGCCCTCGGCTCTCCGTGCGTCCATAACCTGTGGATCCCGGACGGCACAAAGGACGCGTGCGTCGACAAGCTCGGCTACCGCGCGCTCCTGAAACGCTCGCTCGACGAGATCTATGCGGCAAAGATCGATCCCGCGTTGATGAAGGACGCTGTGGAAAGCAAACTCTTCGGCATCGGCAGCGAATCGTTCGTCGTCGGCTCGTACGATTTCTACATGCCGTACGCCGTCACGAACGGGCTCATGCCCTGCCTCGACATGGGACACTACCACCCGACCGAATCGATCGGCGACAAGGTCTCAGCACTCCTGCAGTATGCGCCCGAGCTGCTCTTCCACGTGAGCCGCGGCGTCCGCTGGGATTCGGACCATGTCGTCATCCTCAACGACGACCTCGCCGCGCTGACGGACGAGATCGTGCGCTCACAGGCGCTCGCGCGCGTGCACTTCGCGCTCGACTTCTTCGATGCGTCGATCAACCGCATCGGCGCCTGGGTCATCGGCACGCGCGCCACGCAGAAGAGCCTGCTCCGCTCGCTGCTCGAACCGCGCACGACGCTTCTTGGATACGAGGAATCGGAGAATAATTTCGCGCGGCTTGCGCTGCTCGAGGAAATGAAGCTGATGCCCGTGGGCGCGGTGTGGGATGAATTCTGCACGCGGATGAACGTTCCTCCGGGTGCGTCGTGGATCGCGGATGTGATGTCGTATCAGGAAACCGTCACGGGCAAGCGCTCGTGACACGATTGGATAGACAACATCGCCGCGGGCGTTCCGCCCGCGGCGATGCTGTTACATGTTGAACGCCTTCTCCAGCTCGTCGATCTCCGCCAGACCGATGGGGACAACGGCACCGATCGCCTTCGATGCGATGACCGCCTTCGCCGAAAATTCCGCCACTTCCAATCTGTCGAAACTCTGCAGGAGCGATCCGCCGGTGACGATGATGCAGTTGTTCCTGCAAATGACGATGGGCATCTTTTCCGTGATGATATCCGCAATTGTCGGACTTCCCGCCTCACCCTTCCCGAATTCGAGC
>JAVBYH010000214.1 GCA_030824175.1 Bacteroidota bacterium
TCCAGCTCGATTTGGTGAATCTGCAGCTCCTGAAAGATCTTGTCGATCTGACGCTGATCCAGGAGCGCCAATTCGCTCGGATCGGCCCTATAGATCAGTTCCGCCTTCTTCCGGAGGTCCAATTGCTTCTTGTCGGGTATGTCGCTGCTTGTCATGATCACCTGTGTCGTTTATGTGCTCTCTGTCACGTCGAAAAGATGCCCCTGTCTGTGATGTCGTCGAATGTCGCGAAGACCTGATAAGGCTGCGTCTCGTTCTCGCGAAATTCGGGGGTTGCATTGATGAGGATCCGCCGCTGCATTCCCGCGGTCGGATTAAAAATCCGCATGATAAAACCGGTCACAGCCTTCCCCGTCCTCAATGCGACCATCGCCGGATGATCCGGCCCCTGCAGCTCTGAGCCGTTGTCGTCCATGGCGCGCCAGCGGGGATCCATCGACGTTCGGCCGCACATCTGGTCGAGCGTCAATCCGAGGATCCGCTGTGCGGCGGGATTCGCGGACGTGATGGTGCCGTCGGCGTCCTGGTAGACGATCCCCTCCGCCATTCGTTCGAAGAGCGCCCGGTATTTGGACTCGCTCTGCAGGAGGTCGGTTTGCGTTCGCTTCGACGCGGTGATGTCCTCGAAACTCACGGCGAGGTGGTCCTCGGACAATTTAAAGGCGTGGATGTGGAAGATGCCTTCCACAGTGCCGTCGTTGTAGAAGACCTCGTCCCCGAAAAAGACATTCCCGGTCTTCAGCACATCGGTGAACTTCTCCGTCAGGCCGCTCTTTGCCGCGGCGGGCCAGATGTCGTCGAACGTCCTGCCTGCCGATGTGGAGGTCGCGATGCCGGTGAGGCGTTCCGCCTCGGGATTCCCGCTCACGAGCACAAGTGTGCCGTTCCCGCTGAGGCGGTAGAGGAACAACCCGGCGGGCATGAAGCGGATGATGTCTTCCGAGATCATACGCGAGAGCACAAGTTCGTTCTCCGTGCGACGGACTTCGGTGATGTCCACGAATGTGAGCACGAGACCCGAGAATGTCCGCGGACCGATGTGGTAGGGAAGGACGCGCATGAGATATCGCATCCCATTCTCGATCAGGATCTCCTTCTCGAACGCCTGGTTCGTTGTTTGGACGGCGCGGAGCACGGCCATAAAATCGAAGTCGACGATCGTGTGTGCGATGTGCGTGATGGGACGGCCGATGTCGTTGTCGAGGAGGCTGAAGATCTTCACGATCTCCGGAGAGAATTTCCTGATCGCGAGGTCTTCGTCCAGCAGAAGCTCTCCGATGTGCGAGCTCGTGAGGAGGTTCTCGACGTCGTTGTTCAGTTCCGTCAGTTCATTGATCTTCTTCTGGTACTCCGAGTTGACCGTGTAGAGTTCCTCGTTCGTCGACTGGAGCTCCTCGTTTGTCGATTGCAGCTCCTCGTTGCTTGCCAGGAGCTCCTCGTTCGTCGCCTGCAGTTCCTCGTTCGCCGTTTCCAGCTCCTCGATCGTCGCCTGGAGGTTTTCCTTCGCGAACTGGAGTTCCAGATCGAGATCCTTGATGCGCTGCATCGCGTCCTCGCCGACGTCGTACGTGTTCGGCTCGTTGCCGTCGACGGCCGCGGGAATCAGTTTTACCTCTTCAAAGAAGATGGAGACGAGCGGGTCCTGCCCCTTTTTTTCGGGCAGCATGATGATGCGCATCTTGATGTTGCGGCTGCCGCCTCCGTCGCGCAGGTGGATGTTCGTGTACGTCACCTCTTCGCGCGTGCGGAGCACCTTCTGTATGCCGGTCGCCAGCGGGATGGCAAGGTCCCGCGCGGCCATCTTGGTGATGTCGTACACGGCCCGTCCGGAGGGGATCTTGAAATAGCCGCTCGTGTCGCCGAGCGTGTAGAGAATCTCCAACTGCTCGTTGACGATGATGCACAGTGGCAGGTAGTGCTTCGAGAGCACATCCATGAAGCGCGTCGTCAGCCAATTCTCCTCGCGCCGCGCATACATGCTCCGCTCCGTCGGCGTGGACAGGAGCTGTATCTGATGCATCCTCGACGCGTTCGGCAGCACAGGGGATTGCGCTCCGAGCGCAGCCTGCTTGCCCTTCGACGCGTAAATTTTGTATTTCTGGCTGAGGGGCTCGAAGTGGTCGACCATCTCGCCCACGGTCTCGCTGAGACCGAGGAAGAGGATGCCCTGGGGATTCAGCGAGAAGTTGAACATCTGCAGCGCCTTCTGCTGCAGCACCGGCTGGAGGTAGATGAGCAGATTGCGGCAGCTCACAAGATCGATGTTCGTGAAGGGCGGATCCTTCACGAGATTGTGTTGGGCGAAGACGACCATCTCGCGGATGTTCCTCGAGATGAGATATTTGTCGTCCCGCTTGTAAAAATATTTGCTGAGGTACTTCGGCGACAGGTCGGCCGCGATGCTTTCGGGATACATGCCTGCGCCGGCTGCGAGTACGGCATCCTTGTCCAGGTCGGTGGCGAAAATTTTTATGTCCCTGCTGATGCCGAGCGTCTCCATGCATTCGCGCGCGAGCATGGCAATTGTGTACGCCTCCTCTCCCGTTGAGCAGCCGGCGACCCAGAAGCGCAGCTCGCGGTTCGTCGGCTGGCTGAGGAGGGCGGGGAGATGCTCCTCGAGCAGTTCGGTCATCGCCTCGGGGTCGCGATAATAATTCGTCACTCCGATGAGCAGTTCGCGGTAGAGCGTCATGACCTCGCCCGGATACTTATAGAGGTATTTTACATACTCATCCATGTCGCTCGTATGGCAGATCGCCATGCGCCGCTCGATCCGTCGCGTGATCGTGTTCGGTTTGTAGAACGTGAAGTCCACTTTGGTCCGCTCCCGCAACTCGGCGAAAATCTTCGTGAGCGAGTCCTCTTCGGCAGTGACGCTGCGTTTTTTCGGGATCGATTCGAACGGGTGCTTCACGAAGGCGACGAGCTGCTGCGGCATCTCGTCCGGCGGCAGAATGTAATCCGCGACTCCGGTCGAGACGGCCGCACGCGGCATGCCGTCGAACTTCGAGCTCGCCTCGTCCTGCACCATGACCATGCCGTTCGATTCCTTGATCGCCCTGACGCCCCGCGTGCCGTCGCTGCCGGTGCCCGAGAGGATGATCGCGATCGCGCGGTCCGACTGATCCTCGGCAAGCGAGCGCAAGAAGATGTCGATCGGCAGGTTGATGCCGTGCGACGGTTCGTGCTCCTTCAGGATGAGCTTCCCGTGAAAAATCGTCAGATTGTTCTTCGGCGTGATGAGATACACATGATTGGCCTCGACAGTCATCCCGTCGACCGCGCGGAGCACCGGCATCTCAGTTTTCTTCGAGAGGAGTTCCACCATCAGACTCTTGTAATCCGGGGAGAGATGCTGGATGACGATGAACGCGAGGCCGCTTGTGGCCGGCATGTTCCTGAAGAATGTTTCGATCGCCTCCAGCCCCCCGGCCGATGCCCCGATGCCCACGTAATGCGATGGTTGGTTGGAGGTCGCTTCGGTCGGTTCGATCGCATCCATGGGCATGCCCTTTCAAGAATGAACACTGTGGGAAGAGGGGGCGGCATGATCTGCCTGTAGCAAAATAAAAATATATGATTCCTCAACACCCTGCCAGAAGGAGTAGTTCCAATGATAGGCGAAAACGAAGGAGTTCGTTTTTCTGTAAGAATTACAATTACAAAAAAATCATAGAGTAATATGACAACATGTAACGATAATGATCTGTATAATGTGCTCTGTAGAATAACTCTACAATTGTGCCGGCGGGCAGCCCCGCGCAAGTCGGGGGATCACTCAACGACAACGTGAAAAAAATGGGTCACATAATCCGAATCCTTGTCTTCGCATGTCTTCTCTCCCTCACGGTAGACACTGTCGCAGCGCGTTCGTCGTCCACGCAGGCGCCGACGCGATTCCATCCGCTGCTCTCCCGCGTCCTGTCGAGTGGCGCGTCCGACTTTCGCGGCGCCCGGATGTTCGGGGCGGAGGGTGAAACAATGGAGGAGATCGGCGTCGTCATCTATACGGTGAACATTCCGGCTCTTCGCGCGGCGGGAATACGCGTCCAGTCTGTTGTCGAAAATTTTGTCTCGGCCCGCATCGGAGTTTCCGATCTGGCAGCGTTGACGAATATCCCGGGCGTACAATGGGTCGAACCTGCATCGGTCTGTGTGCCGGCGACGGATGTGAGCGTGCCCATGTCCGGTGCGCCGCTGCTCCACGACGGATTTTTCAACAACACCGAGTACCGTGGAAAAGGTGCGATTGTTCTTGTGCAGGATTTCGGGATCGATTTCCGGCATCTCGATTTCCGCGATCCGAACGATACAACGAAATCTCGTATCCTTGCTATCTGGGACCAGTCGCTCACAAAACAAGGCATGGAACGATCTCCTGATGGATTCACCTACGGCGTCGAATACACGAAGGAACAGATCGAAGCGGAATTCAGATCACCGGCCCCGGGATTCGTCCGCGAAAAAGATCTGAGCGGGCATGGCACGCATGTAACGGGAATCGCGGCGGGGAACGGCCTCTCCGCACAAGGGAAGTTTACCGGAATGGCTCCCGAGGCGGATATTGTCTTCGTGAAAATTCCCGGAAGCCTGATCGATGGATTGCAGTATGCCGAAAATATCGCGACGAAATATGGCAAGCCTGTTTCCGTGAATTGGAGTCTCGGTACCAACGGGCCATGCGATGGGAGCAGCCCGGAAGAAGTGGCCGTGGACAATTTTTCGAAGAAAACCGGGCGTGTCGTGAGCATCGCAGCCGGCAATGATGGCAATAAATATCTTCATAAATCCGGGACCATCCCGGCGAAGGGTGCCGATACAATTTCATTCACGATTCCGGAGTATACGCCGTATGAGGGAACGATGAATGACATCATGGACCTGAGTGTGTATTCCTTCACTCCGGACGCCGCCGAACTCACTGCAACGGTCGTCTCGCCCCATGGCGTTGTCGTGTCACATTCCGTGATGACGCCGCATGATTCCAGCGACGGTGTAATCAGATTATTATCGTACAAAATTGCCGGAAGGTATTCCAAGATCGATTTATTCCTCTTCGATGCAAACGGAAAAAATCCCGCACCCGGCTTGTGGAGGCTCGTGATGGGCAATACGTCGGCAGTGCCTGTCGACTATCACGCGTTCCCAATGCCTGCAACTTTCGGTGGGAAGCGCATAACGGTCGTCGGCGGCGACAACGAGTATACCGTGTGGCCGCCCGCTACATCCCGTTCAGCCCTCAGTGTCGGGGCATATTTGTCGAAATGGGGATGGCCCTCGGCCGTGGGTCCGGTCATGCCTTCCGCTCCCGAAGAGCCTATCGGTGACGTGACATCGTACACGGGGCGCGGACCGACGACGGATGGCAGGCAGAAGCCCGATCTGTGCGCTCCCGGATCGAACATCTTTGCCGCGTATGCAGCCGATGCTCCCGGAGGAAAAAAAACATGGAATCTTACCCCGGAAAAAAAACATCAGTTCAATTCGGGAACGAGCATGGCCTCGCCGCATGTCGCCGGAACATGTGCGCTTCTCCTGGCCGCGGTTCCTTCGCTGACAGCCGATGCGTTGAAGGCGCTCCTTCAGTCTTCCGCAACGACGGATCACTTCACCGTCGCACGGTCGAAATATTTTTGGGGAAGCGGCAAACTCGATGCCGCCCGGGCGATGGCGTTGCTGCTTTCACCGTCCTCTACATTTTCACGGTCGTTGCTCTCGTACGATTCAGCAGGGGCGAGCGGGACGGTCGTTTTCACGAGCGACATGCAGGCCGCCATTCGCATCAGTCCGTCAGCATCCGGTACGCTCACGCAGGCGATCATCAGGACCGCGCCGAGCACCACCGTCGGCATGAGCGGTTCGGGTGACATTGTGTGCCGGCTCTATACGAATATAGGCGGATTGCCCGGTGTGCCCGTCGGCGCCGAAGTGAGGAAACCGCTCTCCACACTATACCCCGGCACATACAATTACCTGTCACTCGTTGGCGCCGGTATGCAGGTCGTACAATCGAAGGAATATTTTCTCGTCGTGTCGCCGTCAATGCAGACAGACACACTAACGGTGGAGGGGGATGGAGCCGCTCTCAATGACAGGTCGTTGACGTATGCCGGGGGAGAATGGAAAAAAGCCGGAATGAATTTACGACTCCGCGCCGAACTGTCGTCACTGCAGGGAACGACAACGGTCGCTGCAGACGATGCGATCCCCTCGGCATTCGAACTGAAGCGTAACTATCCGAATCCTTTCAATCCGACGACGCTGATCTCCTACGTGCTGCCCGCGCGTTCGCGTGTGAAATTGGCAATCTACGATGTGCTTGGGAAAAATGTGACGACGCTGATCGACGGCGAGCAATCTGCCGGCACGCACCGGGTGGAATGGAACGGTCGCACATCACGCGGATACTCTGCGGCGTCGGGTGTTTATCTCTATCGCATCGAAACAGAAAGTACAACACAGGCCAGAACAATGCTTCTCGTGAAATAATCGGTAGAGGAGAATGACTCAATGACGAGGTATTCTGCTATCGCTATCCTCGCATGCCTGTTCTACGGCTGCGCGCGGACATATACTGTCACGTCTCCGCAAGACGCCCGGCAGCTGCTCCAGGATAAGGGCGGCGCGGTGCGGCTCGCGGACGGGAGAACTTTTCAGGCGCAGAAGATGCAGTCGTTTGGCGATTCTCTCGGATTCGTCGACAAGCAGACAAGAGATACGGCGATCGTCGGACTTTCTGATATATCGCGCATCGTTCGAACGAATCATGGCGCGGGATTCATGGCCGGATTCGTCGGCACGCTTGCCGCGGTTGGACTCGAACAGACGCTGATCACGCTCTTGTCGCCTGGCGGCAATCGCGGAGTGACTGGAACAAATGAATACGTCGTGGGCGGCACGGCGATCGCCGGCGTGTTCGCCACGTTTGCCGCCGCGAGTGCGGGAATCGAAGAGACGTACGTGTTCTCACCCGAGTTGCTCCGCATCAACGCGGCTGGCGCCGAGGGCCCTTTCCAGTTCGCACGCCCCGATCCGCTTGGCATCAAGATTGCGGTGCGCGCGGGCATGGAGTGCGCCAATGCCGCGACAGCGTCGAGCCGCATGTATTCGGTCGATCCGGGCTACAGCCTGGGATTCATGACGGGGATCGACCTCTACCGTTCGACATGCGGCGCGCAGATCCTCGGCATCGATCTCGGGTACACCCGGCTCATGGGGTACGATCGGAAGGCGGGCTATTCCTGGAATGGAAGGTATAAATATC
>JAVBYH010000260.1 GCA_030824175.1 Bacteroidota bacterium
TTCTGTCGTCGCAGGTGTTTTCCTCGTATACACGCTGGGCGTGTTCCTCTATTATTCCTTCGAATCCTCTTCCATCCATGAAGCCGCCGGACGCGACCTGCAGGCTATCGGCGAATTGAAGATCGGCCAGATCGCACAGTGGCGCAAGGAGCGGCTCTCGATCGCCCGATACACATCGCGTTCGTTCCTGCCGGCAGGCGTGATCGAACGATTCATCGCCAACCCGGAGGATGCGTCGCTTCGCGATGCGATTCGGGAGCGCATCCTCCTTGTGAAGATGGAATATTCGTACAAGGACATTGCCGTGATGTCGCGCGACGGGCGCGTTCTCTTGAAGATGGATACAACGACGGATCATCAGGATGCAGTGCCGCCGTCTCTCATCAGGAATGCGGCGGCATCGGAGGATGTGACGGAAACCGATTTTTATTTGGCGGAGACAGACGGAAAGATCCACTACGAAATCTTCGCCCCCATCCGCAACGGGAACCGGCGGATGATCGGCATCATCGTGTTCCGCACCGATCCGGCGGAATATTTCTACCCGCTCGTTCAATCCTGGCCCACACCCAGCAGGTCTTCCGAAACACTTATCATTCGGAAGGACGGCGACAGCGTCCTCTACCTCAACGAGCTGCGCTTTAAAAAAAATACGGCGCTCAGGTATCGGGTCTCGATGGAGAGGAGTGATCGCCCCGCAGTGCGGGCGGTGATGGGATACAGGGGCATCTTCGAGGGGTACGATTATCGCGGGGTTCGTACGCTCGCCTATATCGCCCCGATCTCTGACACGCCATGGTTCATGGTTGCCAAAGTGGATTACTCGGAGATCTTCGCCGAGCTGAGTTATCGATCCACGACGCTGCTCATCATGTCCTTCATTGCGCTGTTCGTGATCGGTTTCGGCATCACCGCATACTACCGGTCGTACCAGGTAAAGGTATACGATACGATCCTCGAGACGGAGGAGAGCATCAGGCGGAATGAGCGCCTGTTGAAACTGTTCGTCGAATATACCCCCGCCGCCGTCGCGATGCTCGACAGGGACATGCACTACATCGTCGTTAGCAGGAGGTATCTCGTCGACTATGACCTGGGCGATCAAAACGTGATCGGCCGTTGTCATTACGACATCTTCCCCGATATCCCCGAGCGATGGAAGTTAATCCACCGGCGGTGTCTTGCCGGAGAAACGCTGAGCGCCAGCGAGGATCGATTCCCGCGCGCCGGCGGAACGGTCGACTGGGTGCGGTGGGGAATCCATCCGTGGTACGACCACGACGACATCATTGGCGGCATCATCATTTTTTCCGAGGTCATCACCGAACGCAAGGCGATCGATGAAGTATTGCAGGACGTGCAGCGGCGTGAGAGCATCGGTGTGCTCAGCAGCGGCATCGCCCACGATTTCAACAATCTGCTGACGGTGATGATGGGAAATGTGTCGCTCGCGCAGATGGAGATCCCCTCCTTTCATCCCGCCTACAAGAAAATGTCGAACGCACTCGCGGCGATCGAAAGCGCCGCGGAGCTGACACGGCAGATCCTCGCGTATTCCGGCAAGGGGAGATTCCAGATCGTGAGGATCGACATCGGGGCGGAAATACGGAACCACGCGAGCCTGTTCACCGTATCGATGCCGAAGAACGTGAAGCTTGCCGCGTGCCTTCCCCCGGACCCCGTGTATGTGCAGGGAGACCCGGGGCAGATCAAGCAAATCATCATGAACCTCATCCTCAACGGCGCCGATGCCATCGGCGAACGACAGGGCACCGTCACCATTACGCTCTCATCCGTAACGCCGGGACGGGAAGAGCTTCGTGAGTACGGTATGATCCCCAATACGGTCCTGAAGGAAGGCGCGTATGCCCTGCTTGAAGTGAGCGACGACGGGAATGGGATGAGCGCGGAGACGATGAAGAGGATCTTCGATCCGTTCTTCACGACGAAATTCCTCGGACGCGGCCTGGGGCTCTCGGCCATCCTCGGCATCATACGCGGTCATGAGGGAGGAATCGCGATCGAAAGCGCCGAGGGTGTCGGTTCGACATTTCGCATACTCTTGCCTGCCATACCGGGCGCCGCCTGTGCGTCCCCCGCCCCGGCGGATGGCGCACAGGCGGCCGCCGACACATCGAAGCTGGTGCTTGTGATCGACGACGAGGAGGAGGTCGCGATGATGGCGAAGGAGATCCTCGCATCGGAGATGGTTCCGGTAATTGCCGAAGTGAATCCTGTCCTCGGTATCAAGCGCTTCCGGGAGCATCAGGCGAAAATCGGGTTGGTGCTTCTGGACCTGACGATGCCGGAGTTGTCCGGCAAACAGGTCTCCGGGGCGCTGCACACGATAGACCCCAATGTCAGGATCATCATCACCTCCGGGTATACGGAAGAGGATGCGCGTAAAAAAATCGGATCGGAGCACGTGGCGGGATTTTTACAGAAGCCCTACACAATGCAGGCGCTGCTGACGCTGGTGCGCGACACGATGAAGTGAGTTCCGCGTGCAGACCGCCCCTCATGAGCGGCGGGACGCGAGGATCTCTTCGCGCTTTGCCTCGGCGTGCGCATGCAGTTCGGCCAGCGCGGCCATGACAGCGTCCGCAACCACTTGTTTCGGATCGTTCCCACCGGTACATGCGGAAGACGCCGCAGCACGGAACGCAGAGGCGTCGAGCACTTCGCTTGCCACGAAGACGACCGTATCCCGGGCGGGGATATCCTCGCCCATGTTCTCGCCGGCGGGATTGATCTGGAGCGTATTTCCCGCCATTCCCAGAAAGAGCACATAGTCGAAGGACTTGATATAGGTGTCTATTTCTTTCAGGCCGCGTTTCGTGTTGTCGACGCCCGGGCGATGGCGGGTGCCGGCAGGATAGACGAGGATCATGTGGCCCGAACGTTTGAGCCGCACCATTTGCACGAGCGCCGCCCTGTTGATGGCGCGGGCACGGATGAGTTCGTCGGCATTGGCCTCGGGATCGCGCCGAAGCACATCCATGCTTCTCGGAGGGTAGGTGAGAAGCCTGCTGTATGCCTCGGCGAACGCCCGGACGAAAGACCCCTCTTCGTTGAGCTTGACGCCGGCGACAGGAATAATCCGGTTGGAAAGCGCCTCGGTGTCGGGGCCCAGCCGCTCCAGTATCAGGAACAGGTTCGGGATGTCGAAATTCGTATAATGCTCCGCCAGGATCAGGCATGATCGGCCTTGCGAAGCCAGTTCTGCCAGGCGCTGCAGGGCGGAAAGGTTTTCGAACCGGCTTTCATTCATCAGCAGTTTGCCGGCGAGGGCATGGACCAGTGCGCGGTTTTCAAGATTTGCCGACTGAAACACCGTTTCCGGACACACGACGCTCACAGCGCGCGACCCCTGCCTCAGTCGAACGGACAGATCGGCGAACATTTTTTCCAGTGGAGTCATGCGGTTGTTATCCAGTTTTCTAAATTGTACGGATTGTCAGGGAAGGTTCTGGCCGCGTGCCGTAATCCATAGCTGGTACCATTCGTCGCGGCTCAGACGCACGGCCGACGCCTGGCCGCAGGCCCGAATGCGATCCGGATTCTTCGTACCGATGACAGGCTGAACGGCGCCCGGTATCATGAACAGCCATGCAAGCACGATGGCGCTCGGCGTAACACCGTGACGTTCCGCGAATGCTCCGACGAGGCGGGAGGTTTCCAACTCCCGCGCGCTGAGAGAGTCGGCGCCGCGCTCCGTGTAGAGTCCGCGATCCAACGGACTCCACGCCTGGATCGCCATGTCGTGCAGCTGGCAATATTCGAGCATGCCCTGCATCCCGCTGTCGTACGGAACGAGACGCGTGTTCACACTCACTCCCATATCGAGCACAAGCGAGTGACCGAGGCTCAGCTGCAGTTGATTCGCCGCCAACGGCTCGGTCCAGTATTTTTGGAGGAGTTGTATCTGGTGAATGGACATGTTGCTGACGCCGAACTGTTTCACGAGACCACGGCGCCGCAGCTCATGGAATGTTCCTGCCACTTCCTCGGCGTTCATGAGGCTGTCGGGGCGATGCAGCAGGAGCACATCCAGGTACTCCGTCTGAAGGCGTTTCAGCATTATGCCGACTTGCTGGAGGAGATACTCACGGCTGAAATTGTACGTATTTGCGTTCTTCGGGCCTCGCCCCAGATGGATCCCGGCCTTCGACTGCAGGATGATCTTTTCCCGGAGTCCCGGATCGCTCTTCATCACCCGGCCGAACACTTCTTCGGCCTTGCCAAATGTATAGATATCCGCGTGGTCGAACGTATCGATGCCGATCGCGAGGGCGGCGTCGATCGCGGCATGCGCCGTGCGCTCGTCCTCGAGCGAGACGGGATCCGTGTTCCATCCTCCGCCCAGCCCCATACAGCCGTAGATCAGGCACTTGTCTTTATGCAGTTCCATGCGTTCTCCTGAGTGGTCGGATCAGCCAAGGTTCTCGGTCCCCGTCAACATTTCCTTCACGGCATTCTCGAGTGCTTCCTTCGTCGTCGGTTTCGCCAAATATTTTGCGACCCCTTGTTTGTTGGCGATCATTTTCATGTAGTCGTCGCTGCAGGCGCTCATGAACATGAAGGGGACATTCCTGATATCGCTTCCGTACATTCCGTTCATGATGTTCTCGTGGAACTGGAATCCGCTGATGTCGGGCATCATGACATCGCAGATGATGAGCGCGGGCATTTCCTCGGCGATCACGCCGAGCGCGGCATCGACCGAGACGGCGATCTTCACGTTCTTGTACGTCTTGCGAAGCGCGTAACTGCAGAACATCAGAATGTCCGGGCTGTCGTCGATCAGCAGGATGAGCGCATTGTCGTCCGCAATGCCGAGATCGGCCTTCACCTGCTTGATCAATCCCTTATGTTCCGCGTCCGAGATGCCGTAGTGTGTGCGGAGGTTCTCGAGGATCTGCTGCTCTTCGGGTTCGATCTTGCCATGCCCCAGCGCCTGACGGAGCGCCTGGATGTACGAATCGAGCTTCACCGCCCGCTCGACCTCGACACTTTCCTCCTCCGAGATGTCGAGGATGCCGCGAATGGACCTGTATAATTCATCCGATTCGATCTTATAGTCGTCGAGCGCCATCAACAGGGATTTGTAGACCTCGATCGACCGCCACCGGAACCGGAGCAGTTCGCGCGACGAAAACACTTTCTCGTTCTCCTCGGATTGTTGTTCCACTTCCTCGATGCGGCGGGTATACTCGTTCTTTATCTTTTCGATGTGGATCTCGTGATTCCTCTTCAGCTCGTCGATATCCTGCGTGACGTGGACATCCTCCGTGCGTTCGCGGTTCTCGATGAGCAGCGTCTGGTAGTTTTTCTCCTGCTCGGCGTGGCGTTCGATGAGTGCGGCTTCTTTCGCCTTGAGCTCGAGTTCCAGTTCCTGTTTCTCCTGGCTCTCGCGGCGTTTCGCTTCGTCCTCCCACTGCTTATAGTATTCCTTTAATTTTTTATTGACCTCGATCTGCGTCTTCGTCTCGATCTCGTGCTGAATGGTCCTGGTCCGCTCGTCCACCTGTTTGCGGTACTGTTCCTTGTCCCTGTCGACGATCATCGCAAGAATACGCTCTTCGAACGCGCGCGCGTACATGTTCTTGATATCGTACTGATAAACGTTGCGTATCACCTCGAGGGCCTTTTCAAGGTTTCCCTTGTTGATATACTCATCGGTGCTCCGAAGGAGCATGCTGACACGCTCTTTGCGTTCACTTTCATTTACAATCGCCTTCTCGGCCATGACAATTATCCCTGCATGTTGTTCGTTGACGACAGTCCCCTCCGCCGTAAAATCATAGACAGTACAAAAATATACCATAAGCGCCCGGTTATTGCAATAGAGGCGGGGAGAAAAACCCGTGCGGAGTATTCTAAGCAGGCATCTGCTTGTGTAATTCGGCTGCGCGCTCCATTGCGGCGAGCGCCTTCTCGATGTACACCCGTGCCGGATGGTGAAGGGGCAGCTGCGTCTGTGCGAGCGAGGCGTTCTCCATCATGATGCCGAGGAGGTTGAGATAGTCATGCGCGATGCCGCTGCTGAGCTCACGGATGCTTTCCCTCCGTTGTATTTCGCGGAGCGCTTCTTCCGTCGCCTTTCTCTCTGTGATGTCGCTGACGACGATGCGGCACACCGGATCGCCATTCGCGTCTTCCGCGGCGATCGCCGCGAGATGCCCCCAGAAGGGGGTGCCGTCCATCCTGAGCAGACGAAGTTCCGAGGTGTGTTGTTCCCCCGTGGAGAAGACCTGTTTGCGATGCAGATAATTGATGTCCCGGTCGTCCGTCAGGATGAAACGTGAGAGCGGCTGTTTGACGAGTGCGCGGCGATCGACGCCGAGAAGGCGTGAGAACGTGAGGTTGGCGTCCTGGATTAATCCCGATTCGTTGACGGTCACATAGCCGACGGGCGCCAGATCGTAGAAGTCGAAATAGCGAGCGCGCGAGGCGTCGAGTTCCGCCTGCGCCAGACGGAGTTCCTCGTTCTGCATCTCCAGTTCGATCTGATGTGTCCGAAGGTCCTGGACCATCTGCCGCGTTTCATCGGGGGTAAGGGCATCGAGGTCGACGGAAAACGCGGCTTTTTTTTTCCTGGCCGCGGGATCGGTCTTGCCGTGCATACAGGCTGCTGTGTCGGATCTGTTTTCCATGGCTCCCTTGATAGGCAGTGGAACACTCAGGCACGTTCTTCCATGCCGTTGGCCGACTCGGTCCACGGCACCCACACGAGGGCGACGTCGGCCACGGATATATCGGACTTGCGCGGCCGAAGCTGTTTCGTCTCGACCGAAACCGACGCGGCATCGAACTGTGCGGCGATGGCGGCGGCATCCTCTTCGAGTTGGGCGTCGAGTTCCTGCAGCCGCTGTTGGAGTGTGCCGACCGTTTCTCCGGCACGCGCCACATCGCCTTTCTCCTTGCCCATTCTGCCGGCGGACCGCATGGCGGTAGAAGCCCGCGTCACGGTGCCCACGCCGATGGACTTCCGACCCATGAAGGCGCCGAGGAGTGTCGCACCGAGGGAGATGGCGGTGCTGAGCTGCTGCTGACCGTACTCGCTTTTTTCCCTCTCAACTTTGTCCTCGGCGCGCCGGATCCTGTCCTGGAGCGCCTGCACCTTTGGTGCGTACTTGGCGCGCAGTTTTTCGATCTCCGTATCCCGCTTCTCGCGGAGCGTCTGCGAGAGCCGGGCCCTGAATTCGCCCTCCGTCTCGCCGGGTTGCGATGTGAGTTTCAACTGTGTGCAC
>JAVBYH010000207.1 GCA_030824175.1 Bacteroidota bacterium
ATCTCCGGTACAAGACCATGTATGAGAAGGATATCCGCGCGTGGAACGAGTACTCATGGGACCTGCGGAAAAAAGTCGAGAAGTTCATCGAGACGAAGGATATCAATCAGCTCTTCGCCGTTCTCGGCGCCGCGCATGGGATCATCAACGCGCCCAACGCCGACGACAAGGAAAAGGATTTTACGACGTACAATAACAAGGCGCTCGAGGTGTTCAAGCATCTGCTTCTCTCGGCGCCCGAACCGACGACACCGTATCATGCGCCGGCACCGAAACTCGACCCGGCATCGGCCGGTGTCTCGGCAGCGGGCAAAAAAGTACTCATCGCATGCACGCACTTCTGGCCTTCTGTCGGCGGGGTGGAGATCATCGCCGAAAATCTCGGCGCGCACCTCGTTGAGAACGGATGCAGCGTCGATGTCGCGACGATCGAGATCCCCGGCCGCACGGCCGGCACCCATCGCGGCGTGACGATCATTTCCCTCACGAACGCTCTTCGTCCGGACGGCACGTCGGTGTGGGCCGGACAGATCCGCGAACTGGCGGCGTCCGGAACGTATGACGCGTGCATCCTGCTGTCCGATCCTACGACAGACCTCCTCTGGTCGATCGAACATGCGGCGATTCCGGCACGCACGCGACTACTCGTCCAGCCCATCATCAACGTGGACGGGTACGCCTCGTGGCGCGACAATGAAGATTTCACCGCCAGGCTTGCCGCTCTCCTTGCGAAGGCGACGGCCGCGGTCGCGCTGACCGAGACCGGGGTGGACGATTCGTTCATGAGAGGGAGGGGGCTCCGTCCGGTCTTCCTCCCGAACGCGACGGACCCGCTTCCCGTACAGTCGGATTTCAGAAGAACGCACAATATACCCGCCGGGAATTTCCTCCTGGTCCATGTCGCGAATCTCTATGCGGTGAAAAACCACATCGGCCTCCTGCGGACGCTTCGTTCGCTGCCGGAGGATTGCAGCCTCGTGATGATCGGTTATCCGACCAACGAGCGAGACTACGTGAATGCATTCGCCGCAGAGCTGCGCTCGCATCCCCGCGTCGTCTATCTTCCCGGACTGCCCCAGGAGGGCGTCGCTGCAGCGATCGCCGCAGCCGATCTGCTGCTCCTGGCCTCGCACGGCGAGGTGTCCCCGGTCTGCATCATGGAAGCGATGAGCCACCGTACGGCATGGCTCGCAACCCCGACGTGCGGCACGGTGAACGAACTTGGCGGCGGTATCGTCGCCGAGGTGGAGAAATTTACCGCCGTCATCGAGGTGCTAAAGAGCGACCGTGCCCTGCTGAAGGGCCTGGCCGATACCGGTCATCGTCATTGGGAGACGTGTTTTTCCTGGAAGACGGTCATCAGGGGATGGATGGAGCTGATCGTCGACGGCCGTATGTCACGGTCCTTCGTGATGCCCGGGGATGTTGCCCGTGAGAAGACGCTGCTCCACGCCAGGGTCGATGCGTTGGTTTCCGATCGGGCACAGACGCAACCGGTTGCGCCGGCAGTTCGCTCCGCCGCCGCCGTGAAGGTCGTTGCCATCATCTCGGCGTATAACGAAGGCGACGTCATTTCACAGGTCATCGGCGATCTCATCGCCAACAATGTGGATGTATATCTCCTCGATAACAATTCGAGCGACAACACCGTCGCGGAGGCATCGCAGTGGCTCGGCAAGGGACTCCTCCACATCGAGCGTTTCCCCGACGACTGCGGGTATCCCGCGCGGAACAAGAAGGAATACGTCTGGCGCGATATTCTGCGGCGCAAGGAGGAGCTCGCGCAAACGCTCACTGCCGACTGGTACATTCACGCGGACGCGGATGAATTCCGCGAGAGCCCGTTTGCGGACCAGACGCTGGCCGAAGGGATTGCGGACGTCGACAAGGCCGGGTTCAGTGCCATCAATTTTGAGCTGCTGAATTTCCGCCCCGTGAACGACAACTTCGTTCCAGGGAGCGATGTGCGCGCCGCTCTGTGTCATTATGAGAAGGGCGGCTGGTTCGACAGCGGACAGATCAAGGCGTGGAAAAATACCGGTCAACGGGTCGATCTCGTCTCTACCGGCGGGCATTCCGTCGGCTTTGCGGGGCGAAAGGTCTATCCCGTGCCGTTCATCCTCCGCCACTATCCCATCCGCAGCGAGCAGCATGGACGGGCCAAAGTGTTTCAGGATCGTCTGACGAGGTTTGCAAAAGAGGAACGCGACGCAGGGTGGCATGTGCAGTACGACGAGTTCGTGACGGCACAGAAATCGTTCCTCGCGGATGAATCACAGTTGCTGCGCTACGACGGGAACGTGTACCGCGGCGAATTGCTCCGCAGGGCGAAGAAAAAAATATCGATCTACAAGTCGCCGGATGGCTCCGAGGTGGCGCGGCTCGAAAACGCGCTCATCAATGTGCCGTACGACGTCGCCCTGCTCCGCCGCCTGTCGGGCCTGTATCTTCGGCACGATGCGGGCGAACTGGCCGCTGTGCTTCTCAGGAGGATCCTCGAAGTGCTGCCGAACGATGAGGAAGCGTTGCGCGCGATCCGGACGCTTCGTTCCGAGGAGCCCGGCGAACCCCTGCATGGGGCGACGCCGCCTGCGACAGTGTCCATCATCATTCCGGTGTGTAATAAAGCGGACCTGACACGCGCCTGCGTCGACGCGCTCTACCGGTCGACGCGCGCGGAACAGTTCGAGCTCATCATCGTGGACAACGCCTCGACCGACGGGACGACACAATTCCTGCATGACCTCAGTACGCGGTACGGCAATGTCACCATCATCACCAACGAATCGAATCTCGGATTCGCAAAAGCGAACAACCTCGGCGCCCGCGCGGCATCGGGAACATACCTGCTGTTCCTGAACAACGATACTGAACCGACAAGCGGCTGGCTCGATCATTTGACAAGCGTCCTGACGACGGACACCGTGGCGGGCATCGCCGGAGCGAAATTATTGTACCCGAACCGGACGATCCAGCATGCGGGCATTCAGTTCATGCAGCTGCGCGAGCCGCTGCTTCTCGACGGCTACGGTGCTGTCAGCGCCGTGCCCGATCATCCATACCGAAACGAGGCCGAGACGCTGCCCGCGGTGAACGTGCGGCGGACGCTGGACATGGTCACCGGGGCATGCCTCATGATCGCGGCCGGTCTCTTCGCCGACGTCGGCGGATTCGACGAGACGTACATCAACGGCTGCGAAGACATCGATCTGTGTCTGAAGGTGCGCAACATCGGGCGCACCGTCGTCTATGAACCCCGCTCCGTCGTGATCCACCACGAGGGTCAATCCGATGGACGCTTCACGCATGTCCGGAAAAATCTCGAGCACTTCTTCCGCACGTGGGGCCGGCAGTTCGACGCGTCGTGGCGCTTCACACCGCGACGCAGCGCAGCGTCAGCCGTGACCCCGCCGTCTCCCGCCGTTGTGTGGGAAGGCTCGCAATTCGTCTACCATTCGCTGGCGCTCATCAACAGGGAAATGTGCAAGCGGCTCGCCGGCGACGGCGCCAATCTCTCGATCATTCCGTACGAAGCCGACCGGTATGTTCCCGCTCCGGCCGATCCGTCCGCGGCGCTGCAGCAATTCGTCAACAAGGATATCGGTCCCGCGGAGATCCACGTTCGCCTGCAATGGCCGCCGAATCTTTCGCCGCCGCCTTCAGGCCGGTGGGTGATCAACCAGCCGTGGGAATTCGGCGCGCTGCCCACTGAATGGGTGGATGTGTTCTCGTCGGACGTCGATGAGATGTGGGTGATCAGCAATTATGTCCGCACCTGCTACATCGACAGCGGAGTGCCGCACGACAGGGTGTTCGTCGTTCCCTGCGGATTCGACCCCGCACACATGAACCTGAAGACAAAGCCGTACGCGCTGAAGACGAAGAAAAAATTCAAGTTCCTCTTCGTCGGCGGGACGATCTACCGCAAAGGCATAGACATCCTGCTCGATGCGTATACGCAGTCGTTTACGAACCGCGACAATGTGTGTCTCGTTATTAAAGATATGGGAGGCGATTCGTTTTACAAGGGACGGAATTGCAGGGAGCAGATTGCCGAGATAAAAAAACAGAAGAACGCTCCGGCCATCGAGTATATCGATGCGATGCTGAGCGAAAAACAGCTTGCCGGCCTCTATGCCGCGTGCGACGTGCTCGTGCATCCGTACCGCGGGGAAGGATTCGGATTGCCCATTCTCGAAGCGATGGCATGCGGCACGCCGGTGATCGTGCCCAACGGCGGCGCCTGCCTCGATTTCTGCACCGAGGCAAACAGCCTGCTCGTCGATGCGCGGAAAATCATGTTCCAGGAAAAACGGGTCGACGCGTACGCCACAACGATCAATCCGTGGCTGCTCGAACCGTCGCTGGACGACCTCAAATCGAAAATGCAGTATGCCCTGGCGCATCCCAGCGAACTTGCGGCTCTCGGGAAACGGGCACACGATGATGTGCACGCTTCATGGACGTGGGACCATGCATATGCGATCCTGAAAGAGCGCATCGCCGTGCTGAAAGACAAACCGGTCAGGCGTTTCGAAGCGGATGATTCGGACGATGCTGAACTTGCCCTGGCGGAACGTCTGCTCGGTGAGAACAAGATTGCGCACGCAATCGAAATCCTCACCGCGATGGTCGGGCGGGATCCGGCGAACATCAACGCCCTGAACGATCTGGCCGCTGCTGCCATCATCGGTGCAAATTTTCCGGCAGCGGCCGATTTTCTCGCACAGGTGCTCACACTCGATCCGAAGAATGTAACTGCACAGGAAAACTGGACGTTTCTCCGGCAGTCGCGGATTGAACGCGGTGAACCGGCTTCGTCGATACCCGTTACATTGCCGCTCGTGCAATAATCAACGACACGGCGTGCAGCAGATCAGTGCTGCACGCCGTTTTCGATGGTATTCCCCCGCGTACTTACACACACAACGCCTCGCACCCACGTCATACCAACAAGACCCCCGCATTCCAGGTATTGTTTCCAACGTTTGATTTTATCTTGTGAAAATCAGGATGTCGTGCACGCGCTCGTGCAGATGGACATTGACGTGCTCCGCCCGCTGCATGCACAATCCAAATTGTGCAATTCGCGTCCAGAATCGCCATTTGCAGCGAACTCTTTTTTTTTCAAATTTTTTTTAGCTGTTCCAGCTAAATTTTTCATAAATGTTGCCGATGATCAAGCAACAGCATAATGGATAGCTGGATTCATATTAAAAAACTACACGGAGGTATATATGCGAAAAAGTTTCTATGCCCTGCTGGTTCTCTTCCTGTTCTCTTCGGTTCAAGCGCAGGTAGTACTGAAAGAACCTGTTGGAAATGCGGCATTAAAGTCGGCACGGCCGACGTTCAAATGGGGTAAGACAGCCGCGGCCGTCAATGGCTACGAGTTCTGTTTGCTCGTGAACAATGCAGATTCATCGAACGCATTGCTCCCCTTGAGCGCTGATGTCAACAAGTGGAAGCGTTACGTGCGCGTCGGCACGACCGCGAACGATACGACCTTCACGATGGACTCGACCCTGGCGCGCACAACAGCCGTACGGGCATGGAAAGTTCGCGCAAAGACCGCGACTGGATTCGGCTCATGGGTCTACCAAAACGGCAAGTTTACGATGAGCCTGCCGCTGACGTCTGTCTCCACAGCCAATGCGATCGTCCAGATCGATCACGACGTCTATAGCGCGGTTCGCAAGCTGACATTTGTGGATGGGTCCAACAAACAGATCGTCGACACAACGTATAACGATACCAAGAAATTCGGTATCGGTTCGGCGGGTCTCCTGGGCTGGCTCGGTACGCGCGACACACTCGCGTCCTGGTCATCCAATGGAACAGACACGGCGACATTTACATACCGGAATGGCGGCAAATACGGGTACACGGGATCCAAGGCCCTTACGCTTGCGTACAACGCCTCGGGCGTTACAGTCGATGTCGCGACGACGCTTGAAAATGGCAAAACGGTGTACCTGTCATCGGCATTTAAGCCGGGCGGTGTTGTCGACTCGAACGATAATGTGATCGTCGTTGATAACCTGACCGCGTCGAAAACGACATATCCGACGGCGCTTGCCACACTCTCCGGAACCGATACCATTATGGTCCGCGGCATGTACGACAAGCTGTACAACGAATATTTCGGCTTCAAGTCCTCCTCTTCCGTCGTCGTGGCGGACTCGCAGAGCACGGGATTGTTGAAACAATCCGTCAAGCTTGCCAATACAAGCGGATCGACTGCAACGTATACGGTGAGCTTCGCCGTGCGAAAATCGCGCGGGGCATTCTTTGACGTGTGGGCGAACAACAGGCCGATCTTCGTGTCGAACCTGACGGCCGCCGCAGGCGACACGCTTGCCCGCGGAAACAAATATGTCACATGGGAATCGTTCGGTGCGAAACCCGATACGATCCAGTATTCTGCAGACGGAACGACATTCGGTTCCGCAGCGGTCATCGGCAAAGACACTGTCGCTGTGGACAGCGCCCAATATCGCATTCCCAACGGCGTCTACAATGCCACAAGCGTGATCAAGGTCATCTCCACAAAGGGTGATGTGGGTCTCTCCGCGGCATTCAAAGTAAACGCCCGTACGCTTGCCGTCACATCGCCGAAGGTGACAGACAGCTTCACACCGGATTCCGTGTATGTCGTTTGGACGAACACGACGCCCGCGACCGTGACGAAGGTCTCGGTGTCGGTCGACTCCGGCGCAACGTATTCCGCCCCGATCACCGTCAGTTCGACGGCAGCGGTCGACAGTGTGCTCTTCTACTTCAAGGGCAATTCCACGAAGTGCTTCGTTAAGGTTGCGACAGACGGACTCGACACGTCGTACTCCGCTCTCTTCACCCTGGCGCGCACACTCGCCATCACGACGCCTGCGGCGGCCTCGACAGTAACACCCGGCCCGTCGTACATCGTGTGGAGCAATTATACGGCCGATGCGATCACGAAGATCAGACTCTCGCTCGATTCGGGTAAAACCTACACCGATTCCGTGACCTTCTCGTCCTCGACAGAGCCGGTCGACAGCGTCCAGTACACGTTCAACGGATCGAAAACATCCTCCGCATACTGCTTCCTCCAGGCATCCACCGCCGACGGAATTGTTGCAACGTCGGGCAGATTCGCGATCGGCAGCGGCGGCGCGGTCTTCACGATGCCCCCGGCATACGGCGATCCCGCAAGCACCGTGTTGGTCCCGGTGAATTTCTTCAACGGTGTT
>JAVBYH010000211.1 GCA_030824175.1 Bacteroidota bacterium
CGAAGAAATGATTGAAGAAATACAAGCCCCGCCGCAGGAGGCTTCCGTCGTTCGTCAGTTCCTCGTCCTCCTTCTTGAGCCAGCGGGAGGACAGCATCGGCGTGAGCGTGAACGCGACGAAGAGCGAGACGAGCACGGAGACGGACACGGTGATGCCGAACTGATAGAAGAACCGGCCCACGATGCCGGGCATGAACGCCACCGGCACGAACACCGCGACGACGGTGAACGTCGTCGCCATGACGGCAAGCCCGATCTCCGCGGTGGCCGCCTTGGCAGCGTCGAATGCGGAGGCTCCCTCGTGCATGTGCCTGTAGATGTTCTCGATGACGACGATGGCGTCGTCGATGAGCAGACCCACGGCGAGCGAGAGGGCCATGAGGCTCATCATGTTCAGCGTGAAGTCGAGCGCGAACATCACGATGAAGCTCGCGATGATCGATGTCGGCAGCGCGATGGCGCTGATGATCGTCGGACGCATGTTCGCCAGGAACAGATACACCACGATCACGGCGAGAAGCCCGCCGTAGAGAATGTCGAACACCACGTCGTTCACAGAATCGCGGATATGGACGCTGTTGTCGCGCGCGATCATGATCTTCAGGTCGGCGGGCAGTTCGGCCTCGGCTTTGGCGATCGCCGCCTTCAGGGCGTCGGCCACGCGGACCGTATTGCCGCCCGACTGTTTCTGGATGTTCAGGCCGACGGCGCGCGCGCCGTTGACGCGCGTGAGGCTCAGGCGCTCCTTCACTCCGTCCGTCACCGTGGCGACGTCCGAGAGGCGTACGACCTTGCCCCCGGGCGTTGCGACGACGACGCGGCGGAAGTCGTCGACGTTCTGGTACTTGCCCATGGTGCGCAGCAGCAGCTGCCGCGGTCCGCTGATGAGGTTGCCCGCGGGGACCTCGACATTCGCCATGGCGATCGCCTGGTTCACTTCCTGGATCGACAGGCCGTACGACTCAAGCCGCGCCGCGTCGATTTCGACCTGGATCTCGCGCTCGGCGCCGCCGACGAGGTCCACCTTGCCCACCCCGTTCACGTTTTCGAGACGCTTCTTGATCACATCCTTCACATACGTCGTGATCTCCTTCTCGGATCTGTCGCCCGAAATGGTGAGCGTCATGATCGGCTGGCTGGCCGGATCGTACCGCAGGATCACCGGATCCTTCACGTCCGTCGGGAGCGCCGCCATGATTGCCGAGATCTTCTCGCGCACTTCCTGCGCCGCCTGCTTGCCGTCGACTTCGAGCTTGAACTGAATGACGACGAGCGACACGCCTTCCTGCGACGTTGAGGTGATGTGGTCGATGCCGCCGATCGTGTTCACCGCATCCTCGATCTTCTTTGTGACATCCGTTTCGATCTGTTCCGGCCCCGCGCCCGGCAGCACCGTTGTCACGGTCACCGCGGGGATGTCGACGTCGGGATACTGATCGATATTCAGCTTCGTGTACGAGAACAATCCGAGCACGATGAGGGCAAGGATCATCATCGTCGCGAAGACGGGCCGTTCGATGGAGACATTCGCTAGTTTCATTTCGTCTGCACTCCCACCACGTTGACGGCCGTGCCGTCCTTCACATTGTTCACGCCCACCGTCGCAACGGTGTCGCCGACCGCGACGCCGTCGAGCACTTCCGTGCTGCTGCCGTCGGTGACGCCGAGCCTGACCGTGCGCTGCACGGCGCGTCCGTTCTTCAGGACGTAGACGCGGCTCGTGGTGCCGTCCGTCTGCACCGACTGACTCGGGATGACGAGCGATGCCGCGCCCGTGGACGACGCTGCGGTCGCCTTGCAGAACATGCCCGGCTTGAACCAATTGTCGCGCGTGTTCGGGAAGAGCGCCTTCACCTCGAAGGAGCGCGAACCGACATCGGCGGATTTTGAGATCTGGATGATGCGCCCCGCGGCCTTCACATCCGGACGGGCGTCGGAATACACCAAGACCGTCTGACCCACGGCAAGCGATGTGAGATCCGTTTCATTGCTGTTGAAGATCACCTTCATCCTGCTGATCTTCGCCACCGTCATGAGCACGGCACCCGGCGTTGAGAGATCGCCCTTGCTCACGTTCACCGCGGTGACGATGCCCGAGATCGGCGACGACAGGTCGAGGGCGCTTTTGGCGGCGTCGAAATTCGCCTTTGCCACGGCGAACGCCGTCTGCGTGCCGTCGAGCTGCTCCTGCGAGATGGCGCCCTCGGCGAAGAGCGATTTCATCCGCTCGTACGTCTTCTGCGAATTCTTATAGTTCGCCTCGCTCTGGAAATACTGCGAAGAGGTCCCACTCCGATCGAGCGAGATCACCGTGCGGCCGGCCTGCACCGATGCTCCCGTCGCCGCACCGATGTTCGTGATGCGCTCGGAGATCTTCGCGACAATATTGGCCTGGTCCTCGCCTTCGAGTGAGCCGGAGAATGTCTTGGAAATCGTGAGGGCTTTCCGCTGAACGACCGCCGCTTCAACGGGCACGACCGTGACTGTCGCCGCGGGTTCGGCCTTCGCCTCCTGTTTTTTATCGACGCCGCATCCTGTGAACGGCAGCGCGCTTGCCGCAAGGAGCATGCCCCCCGCGATGATTGTTCGAATCTGGTTCTTCTTCATTGTCGTCTCTTCCTGGTTTATTATATGAGTCATCACATTCGTTTCGTTAATTCGGGAGGCCGACGGCATGCCGCCATTCGGCCTTAGCGACGAGAAAATCGTAGATCGCCTGCGCGTAATTCGTCCGCGTGCGCGTCATCGCGACCTGTGTATCGAGCAGATCGAACTGCGTGCCGACGCCGTTCTTGAAACGCGACTGGGCGATGCGGACGGCCTTCTCGGCCTGCGCGATGTTCTTCTCCTGGCCGGCGATGCGCTTCTTCGCCTCGGCCATCTTCAGGTCGGCGGACTGGATCTGTATCTTCAATCCCTCCTCCGCCTTCATGCGCGCATAGTAGATCTTCTGCCGGTCCACCACGGCCTCGTCCACGCGGGCGCTCGTGCGGAAGCCGTCGAAGAGCGGATACGAGAACTGCAGTCCCACGTTCATGATCTTCGCCCACCGGTAGTCGTTGACCTTGAATGTGTTGTCCTGCGTCTGCCACTGGTAGGCGCCGACGAGATTGATCGTCGGAAAATAATTCGCCTGTTCGATCGAGATGTTCTTCTGCAGCATCGATTCCTGCAGCGCCAGACCGGCGATCACCGGATTGGCGGAGAGCGCGTTGCGCTTTGCGGCCTCGGACACCTCGCCCGACACGTCCTCGTAGGCGAACTCTCCCTTCACGACGACGGGCGTCTCCTGCGGCAGCGCAAGCGTGTTCTTCAGCGCGTTCTGCGCGAGGACGAGATTGTTTTCCGCCGATGTCACAAGCGGCTCGGTGTTGGCGAGCTGGACCTCGGCACGGAGCAGATCGAATTCCGACGCCTTGCCGAATTTATAGAGGGATTGCACGTTTTCGTAGTTCGCCTTCGCCACCTCGAGTCCCTGGCGGTTCGCGTCGACTAGCTGCTGCGCGAGCATCACCATGTAGAACGAGCGCTTCACGGCGAGCACCGCGTCCTGCTGCGCAGAGCGGTAGGATTCCTCCGCGTAGTTGTGATAGGTCTCGGCGATCTCGAGCGCCACGCCGACCTTCCTGCTATAGAGCGGCTGCGTGAGCGATGCACCCATCGCGTACGAGTTGCTGGAGCCGATCTCGAACGTCTTCGTCGAGCTTGTCGGATTCAGCGCTGTGTTCGGCGAAAGGAACATCACCGGCAGCATCACGTTGCGCGTGTAGTTGGCCGACACGTTCACCTGCGGGAACGCGCCCGAGCGCGCTTCGCGTATCTGCGACTCGGATTTGTACCGCTCCTGGTCCGCGATCAGCACGTCGCGGTTCTGATCCAGCACCAGCCCGATCGCCTTTTCAAGCGTGAGCTCAAGCGTCTTCGCTTCCTGTGCCGCGAGCGGTCCGTTCCATACAGGCTGCAGGAGCACAAGCGCCGCGTACAACAGCGGATATATTTTTTTCATGGACATCATCTGCATACTCTTCCTTTACTTTGTTTGAATGCCTTCGAAAAACACGGTGACAATTAATTTCGACGCCCGGTCGATATCGGCTCCGGTCAGCGGGGTTGTTGCCTTGATATGATTCATACAGTAGAACCTGAGCATGCCGTCGAACAGCATCGCCACCTCCAACGGATCGTTCTGCGAGAGATTCGAATTGCCGATCTCGCCGGCGATGACCTGCGCGAGGATTTTGCGGGACGCAAGCTCGCGGTCGTGGAGACGCTTCATCTTCGCATCGAATTCCTCCATGGCGTAGCGCGGCGCCTCGCGCATCATCAATTTGAAGAGCGCCGAATTCTTCACGGCATGTTCGATTGTCGATCGGGCGTACGCGTTCAACTTTTCGTGCACGGGCATGCCCTCTACCCCAAGAACTGAAACCGCAAAGGCATGCATCTCGTCGAACACGTCGTCGATCATGCCGTAGAACAACTCGTCCTTGTTCGCGAAATAATTATAGATGGTGCCCTTCGCGAACTCGGCCTTGTGTGCGATCTCCTCGAGCGTCGTGTCGTGGAAGCCTTTTTCAGAGAAAACAATACGCGCGGCGCGGAGGATCTCCTGTTGACGAGCCTTTTTCTCGCGTTCCTTGCGGGATGGCACAGAAACGCCCTTTAATTCTTCCATTTTTAAGCCTTTTTTTGTATTTACATGGACGGTCGTCCATACTTCATTCTTGTTGGTCATTGAATGACCAACCAGTCATATTATAATCAACTGAGTTCACTTTGTCAAGGGGTCGGCCGAAAAAAGTGGAAAAAAATTTCGATAGGGGAAGGCATAACGATGCGGAGGATGGGGCAGGTGTCTTATTTTGCAAGTACAAGCTTATTGACGATCGAGAGCGGCGCCGCCGCATCCAGCGGCAGCGCCGTCAGGCGATAGAAGTACATGCCGCTTGAACACCCTGCGGCATCCCACACGATGGAATGCCCGCCGGCCTCGACACGGTCGCGACGTTCGGAGCCGACCTCCCTCCCGATCGCATCGAAGATGCGCACCGAGATATCCGAGGCCCCGGGCACCGTGTACGCAATCGTCACGGCGCCATTGAACGGGCTCGGGTAACTCTGCGAGCGCATGAGCATGCTCTGATCCTTCCCCGTCTCCTTCCGCACAGGCGTAGGCTCCGCACCGTATTCAATGACGATCATGTCCCAATATTTGAGATGCGGCAGCGTGAACTCCACCCGTCCGTCCGCCTGCGTGAAGGGCAGATCGACAGCAGCGCCCCCCGCCGAGTCGGGGGTCGCCATCCACAGCCTCTTCACGCGTCTGTCCGCGGGGAACGCGAGTTTCACATCCGAGCGGACCATAGGTTCCGTCTGCGTGCCGAGATTGTCGCGCCATAATGTGTGCGCCGCATCGAGGAGGTTGATGAGATGCACGATCTGTGTCGAGCCCTTCGCACGCGAGAAATACCAGACGCTCCCCTTCTGGTCCGTCTTCGACAGCGGCACGCCGTCCGGGCCGGCGATGCTCACCGACGCGGACGTCACGGAGTCGCGCAGCAGATTCTGGTATGCGACGGCAAAATCGTAATACGACACGAGCTGACGTTCGAGCTCAGGCTTCATCGTCACATTGCTGTTCGGAAAGTACTCGTGCACGAGCATGTGTTCTCCGAGTTCGAGATGTGCGCCGCCGGAGCCGAAGATCACGGCGTCGGTGAGCAGCACGCCGGGCGTATTGAAAAACGTCTTCTTGTCGGCCAGGCCGTAATTCATATACCCCGCGATCACCATGTTGGACGCGCCGCCCTGGTAGGCGCCGTAGTATTCGGTGACAGACTTCAGGCCGCCGTAGGAGGTTGTCGGGTCCCACACCTCCGTATAGAGGAAATCGACGGGCGCGCGTGCGATGCCCGGCTGCCCGTACTGATTCACCGCGTTCATCACGAGGCGTACATTGAGCGCCGACTTCGCTCCGGCAAGGAAGGACTCGAACGCATCGGCGTCCCGGACGCGCTGCCCCGCGTATGTGTATGTCGGTCCGGGATCGCCGACCTGATCGACATGCCATCCGTCGAACGGCAGCGCCTGGAACACCTTCTTCTCCTGCGCGTAGAGGTAGCTCCTCCACTGCTCGTTGGAAGGATCCATAAAATAGAGGTCGCTCGCCCAGCCGCCAGGCAGATCGTAAAAATATCGCGTTGCGTGCTGCTGGTCCCTGTACAATCCCCACTCGTTCAGCTGCACTCCGTCCGTGCCCGCATCGCTGTACGCGCCGTAGAGCAGATTGTATGCCATCGCGCGCATCCCGTACCTGTGGGCGGCGTGAATGTAGCCGTTCACCGTCGAGAAAAAAATCGTCCGGTTGGCGATGTCGTTCCATTGCGCGGCTGGATTTTCCGGCGTCCCCTTGAGCGGCATATGATGCTTGTAGTGCCAGTCGTAGAATTGCAGCCCGTTGATGTGGTAGCGGTTTAATTTTTTCACGGCGGCATCCATCGCCTCTTCGCTCATCACGGGGAACTTCGAGAGGAAGCCGTAGCGCGGAAATCGCGCCCAATCGGACGACACGTCGACGGCTATCGTTCCCCGGTCGACGGCTGCGGCGCCCTGAATGACGGCGATCTCCCCCAGGTAGCCCCGGTAATCCGCCGCCGGCGGCAGCCAGGTGAATGCGGCGACGCCCGCGTCCGAGACACGCACGCGCTGCTCTCCGACCGTCGTCCCGAGATGCGTCCAGCGCACGGAAACAATCGCGTCTTCGGCCGCGGTCGCCAGCGACACGATGCAGTGCACAGAGTCGCCGGGGGCATACCGTGCCCGGTCGGTCTCGATCGATGTGATGACGGATCCTCCGGCGGAGACGTGCACACCGCCGATGATGAGCATGCCGAACAGGCACACGCGTTGGAGCAGTGAGTTCATGAGTGTCATTTCTTCGGCCCGTTCGTATGCACCAATGTGAAGCGGATCGTGCGGACGCGCGCAGTATTGATGTCACCGTTCATGTTCTCGTCCGACGGACGGAACGCGAGCACGATCTCGTGCACGCCCTTGCCGAGCATCGTCGTGACAGTGCTGCTGTATCCGTACTCATTCCAGTTCCCGTCGCCCCGCTGTGGCATCACGATCGGACCGACGGCCGCCCCGTCGATGACGGCGGTGCGCACCGCGCACTTGTTGTCCGTGTTGATGGGGCCGCTGCCGTTCGCATATTCGACGTCCACCGCATA
>JAVBYH010000223.1 GCA_030824175.1 Bacteroidota bacterium
TTGCAGATGCAGGTGTCCGACCGGCCGGAGCTGAAAGCATATGTCGATCGCATCATCGAGGCGTCGGAGCGCGGATCGTCGATCTCGCGCCAGCTGCTGATCTTCTCGAGGCCCGACCAGGCGACATTTTCTCCCCTTTCCCTGTCGAACGCGATCTCCGAGCTGCAGGAAATGCTCAGGCATTTTCTGCCGAAGACCGTCGCCATCTCCGTCGACACTGCGGCCGGCACCGGGCTCGTCATGGGGGATCCGGGACAGATACATCAGGCGCTGCTGAACCTTGCGCTGAACGCGGGCGATGCGATGGCGAACAACGGCACACTTGCGATCAGGGTGTTCTCCGTCTCCGCGGATTTCATCGCGGCCCGGTTTTCCGCGGACACAGGCGTGCCGCATGCCGCCGTAAGCGTCTCGGATACCGGTACGGGCATGGATGAGGCGATGATCGCCAAGATCTTCGATCCGTTCTTCTCCACGAAGGAAAAAGGAAAAGGGACGGGCCTTGGACTTGCCATGGTGCACGGCATCATGAAAAACCACAACGGCTTCATCGACGTGCAGAGCGCCCCGGGTGCCGGTACGACGTTCACGCTCTTCTTCCCCGCGGCGGCAGGCATCGAACCGGACGCGCTTCCGGCCGAGGCGAGCGCCGTCCAAAACCATACCGGGACGATCCTCGTTGTCGACGACGAGCAGGTCCTCCGCGAGATGCTCTTCGAATTTCTCAGCGACTCCGGATACATCGTCCACACCGCAGGCAACGGAACAGAGGCGCTCGCGCTCTTCCGGTCGCACCGCGGCGCGATCGACCTTGTCATCACCGACCTCGGCATGCCGGGCATGGGCGGAGAGGAACTGTACCGGCAGCTTCGGACGATTGATGCGGGGATCAGGGTAATGGTCTCATCGGGGTATGTCGAGGGAACGACAAAGGAACAACTGCTGCAGTCGGGGATCAGCGGAATACTCGAGAAGCCGTACCGTCTCAACGCCATCCGGGAAGAGATCATCACCGTGATGGGGAAAACCACATAGCAGACACTACCCGCCGCCCAGGAGGGGGTTCTCGATGACAGAAGCGTCGATCACCCACTCCTCCACCTGGTCCTCGCTCAATCCGTTCAGGAAGCGGGACGGCATCGAGAGCACGACCCCCGAGCTCCGCTCGAAGACTTCCATAGGATAGGTGATGAAGAGTTGATCTTTCGCCCGCGTGCATGCCACATAGAACAGGCGGGCCTCCTCTTCGAGATCATCCGGATCGTCCACCGAGCGAAGCGACGGGAAGCGGCCGTCGAGGGCGTTGATGATGAACACCGCCTTCCATTCCAGCCCCTTGGCGCTGTGCACGGTGGACAGCACGAGGATCTCCTCGTCGCTGCCCGGAGACTCGACCTCGGTGATGCTGTTCGTCGGCGGGTCCAGCGCGAGATCGACGAGCAGCTGCTCGACGGCGTCGTACTGCTCGGAGATGGATGCGAACATGTCCAGGTCCTTCTGCCGTTTGCTGTGATCGTCGTATGCGCGTTTGAACACGGGGGCGTAATACTCGATGATCCTGAACACCTTGTCCGGAAGACGCATCGAGGGTTGCGAGACGTCCCTGAACATCGCAATGAGCGGATCGATGCCCTTCGGGTAGTCGTTGAAACGCCGCCAGAAATCCCCGGTGCCTTCGCCCGACCCGATTTTCTTCGAGACGACGTCGTCGATGATCGCCTCGGCCTTTCTCGGGCCGATCCCTTCGATGAGGAGCAGGATCCGGTTCCACGAAACGATGTCCTTTGGATTCTGGAAGACGCGCAGGTATGCGATGAGATCCTTGATGTGCGCGGTCTCGACGAACTTGAATCCGCCGTACTTCACGAACGGGATGTTCGCCTTCATGAGTTCGATCTCGAGCACATCCGAGAGGAAGCCGGATCGGAAGAGGACGCCGATCTCGTCGAGGGGGATGCCCTCCTCGCGCAGTTCGAGGATCTTCTGCACAACGAAGCGGGCCTGCAGCAGCTCCGTTTCGGCTTTCACGATGACGGGAAGGGCTCCGCTCCTGCGGGATGTCAGTTCTTTATAATACATCACTGCGACAGTCTGAATGAGTGTTTCATGACGGTGTTGGCCACGTCGAGGATCTGCTGGGTGCTCCGGTAATTTTCCTCGAGCTTGATCACCGTGCAGCCGGGATATTCCTTCTCGAAGTTGAGGATGTTCTCGATTGTGGAGCCGCGGAAGGAATAGATGCACTGAGCGTCGTCTCCGACGACCATCACGTTGGAGTGGACGGCCGTGAGGAGCTTCACCGCCGCCGATTGCAGCGCGTTCGTATCCTGATATTCGTCCACCATGATGTACTGGTATTTCATCGAGATCCGCTCCCGCACGTCACGGTTCGCAGTCAGGAGCCCGACGAGATTCACGAGGAGGTCGTCGTAGTCCATCTTGTTCGTGGATTTTTTAAACCCGATGTATGCCTGGAAGACGCTGTTGATCGCGTCCACGTCGTCCATGTACCGCGGATGGTCGCGCTCGATGATCTTCTCCACGGGCGTCGCCGTATTGATCGAGCGGCTGTAGATGTCGAGCAGCGTATGCTTCTGGGGGAAGCGGCGCGCGCGTTCATCGAGCTTCAGCCGGCGGCGGACGACATTGATCGTGTCCTCTGCGTCCGACTGGTCGAGGATCGTGAAGTTCGCGTCGTATCCGACAAGCTGCGCGTGCTTCCGAAGGACCATGTTCGCGAAACTGTGGAACGTGCCTCCCGAAACGAGGTCGCAGCGGGCGTCGAGGAGCTGCGAAGCGCGGCCGAGCATTTCGCGGGCGGCCTTGCGCGTGAACGTGAGGAGCAGAATCCGCTCCGGAGCCACGCCGTTCTCGATCAGGTACGAGACGCGGTAGACGATCGTGCGTGTTTTGCCCGTGCCCGCACCCGCGATGACGAGGATGGGTCCCGCCGTCGACGTCACCGCCGTGTACTGCGCCGCATTCAAATCGTGCTGATAGTTGATCGTGTACTGCGGCGCGGGCTGCACGAGATGAAGATGCTCGTGCGGGAGGCGCTTCAGGACGTATTTCTTTATGGCCATGCCGATAGGTCCTAGAGGTACCGCTCCCTGATGATGTTCATGTGGTGCACCTGATGCCCGGCCAGAATGTACGCCGCGCCGCGCGCGGTCATCCTGCGGCCGTTCGCGATGCCGCCTCTTTCGAGCGCATCGGCATCCAGGCTTTTCAGGAGCGCGATGGACGACGCCCGGACGGACGAGAGTTCTTCGAGCATGTCGTCGATGCTCCGTTCATTGGCGTTCGAGTATTTCACATAGTCGTCCTGCTCGAATCCGGGAAGCTCCGTCGCGTCGTTGCGTGAAAAGCGAAGCGCCCTGTAAGCGTAGATGCGTTCCGTGTCGATGATGTGGCCGAGAATTTCCTTCACGGTCCATTTGCCCTCGGCGTAGCGCCAGGTGAGTTTCTCTTCGGGCAGCGACCGGAAGAGCGCCTTGGCCGATCCGAGCGTCTGTTCCAGGAACGCCAGCAGCGCCCCGTCGTCCGGGGTAAGGCCGATGTACTGCTTATCGTGGGCGCCGTACTCGCCCTCCTTCGGTTTTTCGAAATGTATCATATTCCCTCTCCAGTTGTGCGTGTCGAATGTCTGTGCGTGGTTATTTCGCCGAAAATGCGTCGAGCGCGGCCTTTGCCGCCAGACCGTCCTGCTCGGAGGATCCGCCGCTGATGCCGAGCGCGCCGAGATATTGGCCGTCGTCAACGACGGCAATGACCATCGACCATTTGTTCTTCACCGCCTCGGCGGAGGCCAGGGAGGCCAGCGTCCTGGCTGCCTCGAGCGTCAAGACTTTCTTCACGGGAAGGTGGACCTGTGCCTGGAGGGAACAGGCGAGCGTGAACAGACTCAGGAATGCCGCTGCGATGCGCGTTGTGTATGTCATACAGTCTCCGATAAGTGTATGGGCAGGCAATGTGCCGGTAAACCGCGTCCATGAAAATCTACGCAAAAGTATGACTAAAACCAAAAAGCCCGACCGGTACGGAACCGATCGGGCTGCTCAATGCTGCGTCTCAACCCGCCGATGCGTTCCGAGGCCGGCTCATCGAACCGTTCCGGGTGACCTCCGCGCTGTCCGGATTGCGCCTTCCTAGATGAGCCTGTGCCTGAGCGCCTTTTGGACGGCTTCCATTTTGTTATGCACCTGCAATTTTTTATAGAGGTTTTCGATGTGCTTGCGCACTGTCGAGGGGGAGACGAAGAGGTTTTCCGCTATCTTCACATAATCGAGGCCTTTGCTGAGCTGTTCGAGCACCTCGACTTCCCGCGCGGAGAGCGTATACTCCTCCGCCGGTTGCTGCTGCCGGGCCGTTTCCGATTGGCGCAGCAGCTGGAGCGTCTTATATGCGATCGTCGGCGACATCGGCGCGCCGCCGGTCATGATCGACCGAATGCTTTCGAGGAGTCTGGCGGGTGTTTCGTCCTTCAGCAGGTATCCCGAGGCGCCTGCCCGTATCGCTTGGAAGATCTTGTCTTCGTCGTCGACGACGGTGAGCATGATGATCTTCACCTGGGGATGGCGCTGCTTGACCAGTTCAGTCGCGGTGATGCCGTCCATCACCGGCATTTCAATATCCATGAGAATAACATCGGCCGTACACGACTCATGCAGGTACTCGAGCAGAGCCTTCCCGTTCACGGCCGTATGAATATGGCGGATGTCGTCGGGGAACAGTTCGAGCTTCTCCTTGATGGAGAGCGCGAGCATCTTGTTGTCTTCAGTGAGGACGACTTTAATTTTCATTTTTATTCCATGATACCATTTTGGGGGTTCCGATACAATTCGGCATTTGCCCTATTGTACCGTGAAGCGACAGGTGACCACCGTCCCCGCGTCCGAGGAAGAGACGGTGAAGATGCCTCCCGATTCCTCGCATCGGAATTTCATATTTTCAAGGCCGTTTCCCGCGGCCGCGGTGTGCGGATCGAATCCCGTCCCGTTGTCCTTCACGGTGAGATCGAAGCCGCGGCCGTTTCCCGCAAAGGCTATGTCGACAGCCGTCGCGTTGGCGTATTTCATCGTGTTCTGCAGGGCCTCCTGGACGATCCGGTAGATGTTCAGCATCTGGATCGATGACAGCCTGACCGGTGCGGGGACGCTGTTCACGACGGTGACCTCGAGTGAATGTATCGCGCACACCATCCCCGTGAACTCGTTGATCTTCAGCACAAGGTCCTGCAGTTCGGCATCCTCGTGCTTCAGCGCCCAGATTGTATTGCGCAGCTCCTTGAGCGTTTCCCTGCCATAGCCGCTCAACCTGGAGAGGCGGGCCACGGCCTGCTTGTCGCGCTCGGCGAACACGTAATTATCGAGCGAGCTGATGATCACGGTGATCTGCGATCCGATGTTGTCGTGGAGTTCGCGGGAGATGCGCAGTTTGTCCTCGGCGATCCGGTTTTCGAGCTCCGCGTGCTTCAGTCGGCTGCTCAGTTCGAACTCGAGTTTCTCGCGCATCCTCTTCTTCTTCTGTCCGGTGTACGCGATGACGCCGAGCACAATGATCATGAATGTGATCCCCGAGAGGGAATAGATCTGCGTCGTCTTCTGCTGTATCTCGAGTTTGCTCAGCGCGATGTCGTGATCTTTTTTTTCGGCCTCGTACTCAAGTTCAAGCTGTGCGATATTCAAGCGCACCTCCTTGTTCAACACGCTGTCCTTGTACGAGCTCAGGAGGGCAAAGTTTTCGAGCGCCTGTTTATACTCCCCTTTCCGCGTATAGAGGATCGTGAGTTGCTCGTAGCAATATCGGATCGAATAATTGATGCCCACCTTCATTGCCAGGGCGAGGCCGGCCGCGTACTTTGCGATGGCGCTGTCGGCCCTGTCCATTCGGGCATACGCGTCGCCGTAGAGAGTCAGGTTTTCGATCCTCCCGAAGTCTCCGGCTTCGCGCTTTCTGTACGCGTCGGAGCGTTTCAGGTATTCGAAGGTTCCGGCGTAATTGCCGCGAAGCAGGTACGCCCCGGCGATCTTGTTAAGGCTGTACGGGATGCCGATACTGTCACCGGCCGCTTCCTTGATCGCGAGCGCTTTCCGGTAATAGAGCATGGCGCTGTCGACCCGGCCCTCCATCTCCTTGATGACGCCGTAATTGTCGTAGAGCTTCGACAGGTTTCGGTCGAGGCGTCCGGATTCGGCGATCGCCATGCCGGCGCGCATGTAGGTATTCGCCCTGTCCATGTCAGTCCGCTTCAGCTGATATCCGTACTCGCCGTATGTCTCGGCGAGCACGTTCGGATCGTCGGCCGACTCGAGGATCCGGATGGCCTTCAGATAGTGTGTCGTACTCCGCTCATATTTTCCGTTGAGATACAGGGCCTTCCCGAGATTCGCATAGGCGATCCCCGCCCCCTTCGTGTACCCGATCTTCTCCGCCGCCACGGCATTGTCCGAAAGGATGGTAATGGACTTCGCGAGGTTCACCATGATGTATTCGTGCGGAAGAGAATTCACCGAATCGATTGCGGATCGTTCCGTGGGAATGCCGCCCGCAGAAGATACGGCGGTCAGCGTCATGACTGTCAGCGTTAGAACCAGAAATACTTTTCCCATATTTTCCACGAAGTGGTGAGCCGGCCTGAGCGATCTTACAATGGTTTCATTTCCAGCGAGAGCACACACAATCCCAGCCGGCGAACGTCGGGAGAGAGACCAAGTTCCGCGAGGGACACGGGATCCTTATAATGGAAGCACAAGGACAGGACGCCTCCCCCGTCCCTCAGGCAGGACCGCGGGATGACGAGGGATCGGACGCCGTTATGTTGGGCCGCCGTATACACGAGGGTGGTGAGAACCCGGCCATTGGCGCGAACCTCAACACGCTGTGACGTATGCCTCTCAGTAAGGAACGCAATCGCCCTGATGATGAGTTCCACGTCGGTGCGGGGAAGGGACGAAAATTTGAAGAGCAGCATGGACGAGTCTCCGTCGGACCACGTCCCCCAGGGTTGGGCACGCGACCATCCATAGATGCAATGCGATCCGCCGGTGCCGATCGTATCGAAGACAAGCCGGGCGCCGGGGCGATAGGCGAAGTTGTTCGTCGTCGACGGAGGAGACACGGCGGGTCGCCGATCACCGGAGACGGACATCGTATTGAAGCCAGGTGCGATAAAACGGATGCCGTCCATCACTCCTGCGAGGTCCGCGGATTTCAAGC
>JAVBYH010000208.1 GCA_030824175.1 Bacteroidota bacterium
TCGTTATATTTATTTAGATTAAGTCTAAATAAACACACGCGCATGGACATCGACCTCGTTAAAGCAGGATTCACAAAGTACCTGAAACAGGGAAATTACCGGATCACACCGGAACGTTTCCACGTGCTCGATGCCGTGCTGTGCTTCGACGGCCATTTCGACGCCGACGAGCTCTACCTCCGCCTCAAGTCCAACGACATACGCGTCTCGCGCGCCACGGTCTACAATACGCTGGACCTGCTGCAGGAGTGCGGCGTCGTTGCGAAGTACCGCTTCGGCGACAATCATTCGCGCTACGAGAAGACGTTCGGCAAGCCACATCACGACCACCTCATCTGCCTCCAGTGCGGAGACATCATCGAGTTCGTGAACAGGAAGATCGAAACGGTGCAGGAAGAAGTCTGCCTCGAAAATAATTTTAAGCCGCAGAGCGCCTCGCTGCAGATCTTCGGCGTCTGCGCCAAATGCAGGCAACAATGAAAACGATGATGAAAAATTTAACCGATGTCCCCCAGGGAACGAGGGTCCGCGTGCGGCATCTCCAGTCGCTCCCCGAACTGTGCTCGCGACTGCGCGAACTCGGCTTTTGCGAGGACGCCGTCGTGCGGTGCGTTGTCAACGGATCGCGTCAGATGATCTGCGAGGTCTGCAACACGCGCATCGGCATGCATCATTCGATCGCCCGCACCATTCTCGTCTCGTCGTACGAATGATGCGCACAATGCCCACTCCAGCGATCACGACAGTTGCCCTTGTCGGCAACCCCAATTGCGGAAAGACAACGCTCTTCAATGCGCTCACCGGGCTGCGCCAAAAAGTCGGCAATTATCCCGGCGTTACCGTCGAGAAAAAAGAAGGCATCGTCAGTTCCGTCAACGGACGCGACATCACGCTGCTCGACCTTCCCGGCACGTACAGCCTCATCGCTTCATCGCCCGACGAACAGGTCGTTGCCGATGTGCTCCTCGGCAGCCTGAAGAACACACCGGTCCCCGACGCCGTGATCTGTGTCGTCGACGCCAGCAACCTCGAACGCAACCTCTATCTTGTCAGCCAGATCATCGATCACGGCCTGCCCACCATCGTGGCGCTGAACATGATGGACGTGGCCGAACAATCGGGCGTCAGGATCGATGTGAGGCATCTCTCCGACGCGCTCGGCGTGCCGGTGATCCCCACCGTGGCCAAGAAGAACAAGGGAACGGATGACCTGCGCGCCGCGCTCCTGGCCGGACCGGCACCGTCCTCCCGCGCGATGCAATGGACGCTGCCCGAAACCGTACAGCGGGAACTCGACGAACTCTCGGGCATGCTCTCCGCCGCGCACAAGTACCGCTCCGTCGTCGCGCATCATACGGCGCTCCTGCTCCTCTCGTCTCCCGCCGCGCCCGACGAGGGCCGCACGGACATCAGTCCGGAAATCCGCGCGCATGTCCGGCAGGACCACGAGAAGCTCGACTTCCTCGGCATCGACCGCTACTCCGTGTTCATCGAGGCGCGCTACAAGTGGATCAAGCAGGTGTGCGCATACGCCTCCTCCCCTTCGCTCAGCACGGGGGCCAGCCTCAGCGACAGAGTGGACGCCGTGCTCACGCACAAATTCTGGGGCGTCCTGATCTTCTTTGCCCTCATGAGCGTCATGTTTCAGATGATCTTCTCGTGGGCGGAACTGCCCATGGACCTGATCGGCCACGGCTTCGACGCCGTGAGCGCCAGGGTCGGCTCGGTGATTCCCCCGGGAGACGTTCACGACCTCATCGTCAACGGCGTCATCTCCGGCGTCGGCGCAGTCGTCATGTTCCTTCCGCAGATCCTCCTGCTCTTCTTCTTCCTCAGCATCCTCGAGGACAGCGGGTACATGTCGCGCGCGGCGTACGTGATGGACCGCATCATGAGCAGCGTCGGCCTCCACGGCAAGTCGTTCATTCCCATGCTCAGCTCCTTCGCGTGCGCCATTCCGGGCATCATGGCCACGCGCACAATCGAACATCCGAAGGACCGGCTCGTCACCATCCTCGTGTCTCCGCTCATGAGCTGCAGCGCGCGCCTTCCGGTGTACGCACTCATGATCGCCGCGTTCATCCCGCAGTACACGCTGCTCGGTGTCGTGAGCCTCCCTGGCGTCGTGCTTATCAGTCTCTACGCACTGGGACTCGTTGCCGCCCTCGCCATGGCATGGACGCTTAAAAAGACGTTCCTGAAAGGAACATCCCTTCCCTTCCTCATGGAACTGCCGCCGTATAAAATGCCGTCGCTGAAGTCGACGGCCATCCACATGTGGGAGCGCGGCTTCATCTTCTTGAAGAAGGCGGGCACCATCATCCTCGGCATTTCGATCGTGCTCTGGTTCCTGGCAACTTATCCGAAAACGGAGAACGCCACTCCGTCGGAACGCCTCGCGCAGAGTTTCGTGGGGCGCGCGGGAAAATTCATCGAGCCGGCCATCAAACCCCTCGGCTTCGACTGGAAGATCGGCATCGGGCTCCTCTCGTCGCTCCTGCAACGCGAGGTGTTCGTGAGCACGATGGGGACGATCTACAATATTCAGGACGACAGCGCGGGCTCGATGCGCGAGGCGATGCAGCGGGACGTCAATCCCGACACGGGCAAACCCGTCTTCACGGCGCTCACGGCGATCTGCATCATGGTGTATTACGTGCTCGCGATGCAGTGCCTCTCGACGCTCGTCGTCGTGCGGCGCGAGACGAACAGCTGGAAGTGGCCGGCGTTCCAATTCTTCTATATGTCCGCGCTCGCGTACGCGGTCACCTTCGGCGTGTATCGCGCCGGACTCATGTTGGGCTATTAGCTCGGAAAGGAAGATCTATGGATTGGCAACAGATCGCGTCCCTCTGCATCGTCGCGCTGAGCGCTGCGCTGCTCGTGCGCAGTTCGCTTGTGAAGAAAAAAAAGCGCGGTTCGTCGGCGTGCGGTTCATGCGACGGCTGCGGCAACAAGGAACGTCCATGAGAAGATTCCCGGATCGCTTCGCTACGGCATTCCTCGTATTAGTTTTTTTTGCCGCAACGCTCAGCGCCGCCGATACCGGCTCGCTCACAGGCCGGGTGTTCCTCGGCGAAGAGAAGCTGACGATCCCCGGTGTCACCGTCTCGCTCGTCGGCACACCGATGCGAACGGCGACCGACAGGAACGGCGCGTTCGAGTTCCGCGGCCTCGCCGAAGGGACGTACGACATCGAGGCATCATGCATCGGCTATAAAAAAGAACGCCACCTCGGCGCCCGCGTCTCGGGCGCCGGCCCGACGGAAGTCACGCTCTCGCTCACCGCCTCCGTCTTCAGGCTCAACGAGGTCGTCGTCACCGGCTCTCTGCAGAAGCACCTCCTGAAGGATACGCCGGTGATTACGGAAGTCATTTCGCAGGAAGACATCGCCTCCGTCGGCAGTTCGGATCTCGCCGATGTGATGCGCGTGCAGACAGGCATCGAACTCGGAACGAGCATCGGCCAGACGCAGAGCGTGCGGCTGCACGGCCTCAACAAGAATCAGGTGCTCGTGCTCGTCGACGGCGAACGCATCACGGGCAGGGTCGACGACGCGGTGGACATCGGACAGATCGCCGTGAACATGATCGAAAAGATCGAGGTCGTCAAGGGTCCCCTCTCCTCCATCTACGGGTCCGAGGCCCTCGGCGGCGTCATCAACATCATCACGAAGAGTCCGCAGCACGCCCCCGCGCTCCATGCGGGCGCGACCTACGGCACATACGGACGGCGGGATTTCGAACTCTCCGCGGCGCGCACGTTCGACGGCGTCTTCGGCGGCGACCGCGGCCTCACCCTCTTCGCGAACGCGGGATGGAACACGTTCGGCGGCGTCGATTACAACACACGCGACGCGTTCAGCGAAATGCCCGAATACGACCGCAGAAATCTGAACCTGAAGATCTCGGCCCCTGTCACCGAAAAATTTTCGCTCAGCCTGAAGGCGGACCTCTATAAGGATGAGAGCCGGTGGCTCGCGGGCGGCGACGGATACATCAACTACATCGACCGCGGTTCGAACGAAAAAACGTCGGCCACGGCTTCCGCCAATTATATCTTCTCCCCGTCGCTCGACGCGAACGTCTCGGCGTTTTATTCCGCCAACACGCACGGCTCGACGGAGGAGACGAATTTCGGCTACACGGTCCGCTCCGGAGACACCGACGAGGAGATCCAGACGTATCGCGCGGTCGTGACGACGACGCCCTACGGTTCGAGCGTCCTCTCGCTCGGCCTCGAATCGACGATCGAAGCGGTGACCTCGAACCGCCTCAGCGATGGCGCGCGGCGCTTCGTGAACAATATCGCCTTTGCGGAGGATGAGTGGACGTTCTCCGCGGTCACCGTTGTCGTCGGCGGGCGGTATTCCGACAACTCGGTCTACGGCACGTTCTTCGCCCCGCGCGTGAGCCTGCGCTGGCGCATCTCGGACAACGCCACACTGCGCTCCTCGTACGGCCGCGGCTTCAGGGCGCCGAGCAGCAACGAGCTCTTCATCGATTATGACAACGCCGGCGTCGGGTACATCGTGAAAGGCGCTCCCTCGCTCCGGCCCGAAACATCGGACGGTTTCAATGCCGGCATCGATTATTCGCGCGAGGATCTCGTGTGGTTTCGCGCCAACGTCTACTACAACGACGTCGTCAACCTCATCAATTATTTTCAGGTCTCGGCAGTCGGGGCCCGGCCCGTCGTGTATTCGTACCACAACGTGTCGAGCGCCGTCACCAAGGGCGTCGACGTCGACGTCGATCTCCGCCCGTGGAACAAAACCACCATTTCCCTCGGTTATAATTACTCTGCAGCAAAGGACGGGAACGGCCTCGATCTCCCGTTCCGCTCCCCCCATACCCTCAACGCCAGGCTCGCGTATGAGATCACGGAGTGGGACCTCAACGCCACAGTGCGCGGCAGATGGTACGACCGCAAGGTCGTCGTGGACGAGCAAATCACCGTCTCTGAAGTAGGGAAGGGAAACAGGTTCTACGCGGACGCATACGCCGTGATGGATCTCGTCCTCACGAAACGGTTCTTCCGCGATCTGACCCTCACCTGCGGCATCAATAATCTGACGGACTGGATCTCCTATCCATACGGCCAAACGAAGGAACGTGAATTTTTCGCAGGACTCAGCTATACATTGCAATAACATATCATACGAAAGGATCCACCAATGAAACATGTATTTCTCTCGGCGGTACTGGCAGTGCTGCTCGTGATGGGACAGGGATGCAAAAAAGACAGCGATACGGTCGTCGATACTCCGGCAACCGGAACCGCCACCTTCTCAACGGCGAACATCAAGACCTCGCCCGTGTATTTCAGTTTCGATGCGAAGGACACGGTGAAGAGCACGCAGGCATGGGACGTTAAATTCACGACGATGTTCGCCCCCGACGACAGCACGAAATCATTCGCCTTTCCCGGTGTGGCATTGAACCGCGCGCTGAATGTGCAGGGAAAGATCGTCGACGGAACGGCATTCGAGGCCGTCAACGCCGCGGCCGTTTCCGGCCTCGCCACGGACAAGAACGATTCCACCTATGTCATCGGCACGCTCGCGCTCAGCTATGATCCCGCGTCGCACAAACTCAGCCCGTATGCGAACCGCGTGTTCGTCATCAAGACTGCCTCGGGGAAGACCGTCAAATTCCGTATCCTCAGCTATTATAACACAGCGGGCGCCTCGGGATATGTGACGTTTGAATACCAGTATTAATGGTTGTATATTTACATCAGAGGAAATTGAACACAGCGATGAATAATACGATTGGAGAATGAGCATGGAAGAACCCGTACAAGCCGCCCCTCTCACGAAGGAAACAGTCTACGATGCATTGCAGTCTGTGTACGATCCTGAAATCCCGGTGAGCGTCGTGGATCTTGGACTCGTCTACGATGTGAAGATCATCGATGACTGGGTCGGCGTGAAAATGACACTTACCACGCCCGGCTGCGGCATGGCAAATCAGATCGCCAATATGGTGAAACAGCGCGTCGCCGAAATTCCCGGCGTGGGCGAATCCGATGTACGCATCGTCTGGGAGCCGCAATGGAACCCCACGATGATCAAACCCGAGGCGCGGAAAAAGTTAGGTTGGTGACATCCCCACGGGCAGCAGCAATGCGCGGAAACGCGACGAGGCATTCGGATGAATGCCTCGTCGTGTTTTAAAGAGTGCGGCAGGCGTCCTCACCCGCCCTGACCGGACGAATGAGCCCCCCGCTCCGAATGTCAGCCGCAGCACGGCGGTGCTGCAGCGGCTGCGCTCTGCGCCGGTATTTTCGGGCTGACCATGGGTATCCCGAGGTTCAATCCCCGCAGCAGCAGGATCACCCCGAGCACGAAGAGAAAGACGGGCGTGAGACGCGAAATTTTATGGCGCACCGCCAGAGGAATGAAACTCCCGGCCACGGACACGCCCAGCATCACGGGAATAGTGCCCAGGCCGAAGCCTGCCATGAACACCGCGCCTCCTTCAATGCTTCCGGTCGTCGCGGCTCCGGCCATCGCCATGTACACGAGGCCGCACGGCAGGAACCCGTTCACGACGCCGACCACGAAGAGCGACGCCACGGTTCGTTTCCGGAAGGCAGCCGAGAACAATTCCTTGAGACGCGTCGTGATTGTTTGTGCGATCTTCAGATTCCCGAAGATGCGGTTGACGAGTCCCGGCGCGATCGCACTCGCGATCATCAGAGCGCCGACGACAATCGATACCTCCTGCTGGAAGCCGGCGACGAAGAAGCGCTGCCCGATCACCCCCATCATCGCGCCGAAAAAAGCGTATGTGACGGTCCGTCCAATATTGTAGAGGAAGCGGCCGGCATAGAAGCGCCACGTGCCTTTCGCAGTCACCGGCAGGGCGATGGCGATCGGCCCGCACATGCCGATGCAATGGAAACTGCCGACGAGGCCGATGAGGAATCCTGTTGAGAAGGCGATATTCATAGTGCGTGTTGTTAATTGATGACGACGGGCTGCTCGGCAAAATACTCGCTGCCGCCGGAGGTCCAGCTCACTTGCATCTTCCACATTCCCTTGGCCGCGCGCGAGGTCGCGATGCGCTGCACACCGAGCGAATCCAGCGCCACGGGCAGCGTAAAATCCTTTTCCTTGTCCGCCGGATTATAAAATGTGATCGTTCCCTTCAGGCCGCTCGAAGCGGCTTCGGGAGCGATGCGGAGGACGACCGCCCCACCGTCCTGCACG
>JAVBYH010000206.1 GCA_030824175.1 Bacteroidota bacterium
TGTTCGACGGTACCGTATTTTTTCTTCGCCCACGACGAGAAATGTTTCCGCATCGGTTCGCTGAAATCCGCCTCCCACCGCAGCAGTCCCCACATGTGCCATTCGCCGTAGATGCCGGAGGCGACCTGAATGCCGATGAGATGACGGCCCTCTTCCGTTTTCGAAAACTCCCTGCAGAACTGCTGCAATTTTTCGGTCGAACTCGCGATCCACTTCGTCGAGGCGAGGCTGAAGCGTTCTGCGCGGCCCGCATCGTGATAGATGAGCTGCCTGTCGGCGGAGAGCGGATCGGGCCGCGCCGGCGCGTTGTCGTACTTCACGCACTCCTCGGGGTGCCGTTTGATCCACCATTTCGGCGCGTTGACATGGAACCGAAAGATGATGCCGGCGTCGGGACACGCCTCGAGCACGCCGCGGATCTGCCGCTTCGCCCTCTCGAGCGTGAACGTGCCGTCCTCGAGCCAGATATGATCGAGGAAGATATCCACCTGGTAGAGTCTCACGCCGAGGTCCGCGAATAATTTGATGTTCAGCTGCGGCACATCGTCCGTCGACCACCTGCCGCCCGGCTGATCCGTGAGCGCGTAGATCATCGGCGAGTACGGGGCGCCGTTGACGAAGATAGTGGGCTTACCGAAATGATTTTTGACCGCGGCTTGAAGCAGGGCCGTTCGCTTCGTTGCTGTGGGTCCTGCCGTGGCGGCTTCGCTCGCGAGCAAAACGAGCGCGATCAGCGAAAGTTGGAGCAGTTTATATATCATAGTTGTTTTTCACAGATGGTGTGCGTGCGGAGTACGTAATCTGGGAGAAAAGTAAAGGATAATGCGGGGAATAGCAAGGGATAAATCATGACGGGTCCCGAGCAGGCCCCGTCATGCGTTGCTGCACTTAGAATCCTATCTGCGTGCGCATGCCGGCCACGAGGATGTTGCGCGCATCGGTATGGCTGTCCGGCGCTATCACATATTGGACGTCCGGCTGCAGTGTGAGCCAGGAAAGCGGCTGGAACCGATACAGCATTTCGACAACCACTTCACCCGAGCCATAGCACGATCCGTTTGCGCGGCCGGTGTTCATGAACATGGAGCCGTTATGCACGACGGTGCATGCGATGCCGGCATTGTCGTCCGGCTGCATGAAATTTTTCACGCTCACGCCGCCGCAGTATGCGGCGTCGAAGCGGTTGATGCGGGCGTCGGCGAAACCGTACCGTCCGAAGACGGCCACCGTTGTGCCAAGCGAATTCTCGGCGGCAAAGACGAGTCCTTCGGCTATGGCATATCCTCCGCTGTTCGCATACGAGGTCGCGTCCGTTTCATCGAATTGATTCTTCCATGCCTTCGTATAGAACCAGCCGCCGAGAGCGATGCGAAACCGCGAGGCGTTCCCGAACGTGCATCCCGCCTCGGTCACGGAGAGGGCGCCGTCGTCGCCGCTGAGTATGACGCGCGTACCGGTCGGCCGTTCCGGATCGCCCGGCACAGCATCGAGCAACACGCTTTGCAGATACGAGGATTCGGTCGGATGCACGGCGATGCGCACGCCGAGCGACGTGACGGGGAAGATCGAGGGACCGTTCCGGCCCGATTGTGCGATATCGTATCCGATGCCAAACGAGGGATTGATGAACGTGACGGCATTCTCGGTGACGTCGAATTCCGAATTCAGGTCGTAGAGTCCCACGAGCATCGACGCCCGTCCGTTGAGCAGTTGCTGTTCCAGTGATGCCGTGTACACTCTCCAATTCGAGTACGACTCGATGTTGCTCACGCCCTGCGCGATGCCTGCATTTTGTCCGGGCGTCGCCCCCTCGTTGCCGAGCCCCTGCAGCGAGAGGGTTGCTCCCTCCCACCCCGCAAGGCGTTCCATGTCCACACTGAGCATGAGCGAGAAATTATGAATGGACGATGCCGCGGTGGCGCGTCCGCCCGAGACGGTGGACAGGACATCCGTCGTATAGCCGCTTTCAAGACCGATGCCGTTCTCCGAAAGCAGCGCACGCAGGCCGATAATGCCGCCCGCAAGTGTCGGATATTCGTGTTCAGGGGGGCCGAGCCTTGGCTCGTCTGAAGCATCGGTATCCATCGCAAGGAGATGGGGCGCGGACGTTGTGGAATCGTACTGCGCCCAGACGATATGTCCGGCGGGGATCAGAAGCAGTATGTAGAAAAAAAATTTCATCGACGGCGGACCTGGAGGCAGTTGCTGAAAAAGATTCAATAACCATGCCATCGGAACGGGCAGGAAAATCCGCGATTGTATGCTCAATTTGCCGTTTTTTCACACTCATGCGGATTATGATGTGTATTTTCTACAATTGAATGTGTCAATTCTCCATTGATATTGTAACAATGTGACAAGGGCGCGCCGATGGATTACGACGGCACGGTGTCAACGATAGACAGCAATCGCGGGGATGCCTGGCGATACGGGTCAGCGGCGATCGGATAGAATGCGGATGAGAGCGGTGTTGAACCGGGCGACACCCGACTGGTTCAGGTGGTCGGAATCGTAGAAATGCGTCGAGTCGTGCAGCGAGAGGATCTCGTTGAAATTGTAATATGGGCCGTAGGCGCTGATCTGCGCGTCGAATTCCTTGTGGCCGAGATACGAATCGTAGAGCGACCGGGCCACCGGAGCCTGCACCATGACGAGCCGGCTGCCGCTCGCGCGGATGAGCGACAGGCAGCGTTCGAAGGACAAGAATTGCTTTGCGTTGATGCTCACTTCTGCGGGGACGCGCCTGATGATCTGATACGCCTGCGGGTCTTTTTGCACGAAGCCGCCGTCGATATAGAGGTCGTCCGCCTTCCGTCGATCCTCGGTGAACGCCGCGTTCTGGCGGAAGACGTCGAGGTAGAGACTGTAGATGAGCGTGTTGTAGACGGTGATGTGGTTCTGCTTCGCCGCCATCTGGAACGACCAGAGGTCGTTCCGATCGTTCGACACGATATCGAGCGACGATTCGACGCCGTCTGAGATGAGGGAGGCCGGAGAGACCTCCCAGACGATCGTCGCCGGTTGTATCCGGTCGAGGTAGCGCCGGAGCAGGACCTCCGTTTGAAGGACGGACTGGGCGCTCGATCCGAGATTGAGCGTGCGCATCCCGTGCCGGCTGAAGATCCTCGTGTCGAATCCCCTGTACGTATGCGATGATCCCAAAAAGAGGATGTCGACATGCTTCATGGTGTCGATCTCCTGCAGACGGGAATGCAGAAAACCGATCGATCCCTTCCTGTATTTCAGGTTCTTGCCGGGCAGGCCCGCCGCAAAATTTCCCGTGAGCACGACGAGCAGCACGTACACGGCCGCCGCAAAGGGCGTGAAGAGCGCTATCGATCGGAAGAATTTTTTCATGCTCTTTTAGAATTGGAAATAAATGAACGGCGTTTCGGTTGTCTGCATGAACATTCCCAGGACGAAGATGAGCAGCGAGTAGAACGCCCAGCGCGCGGTGCGCGGCCATGCAGCGCCTACGCGTGCGATGGCGTACTGCTGCTCGCGTCCGATCCATTCGACGACGAGGAACGCGAGCACAAGGTACATGGTGACGGCAGCCTCGTCCATTCGTTCGAATCTGGGGATCGTAAAGAGCGATCGTGTGAAGATGCCGGTGATGTACGTCGCGGCATGGCCGAGGCTTTCGGCCCTGAACACGATCCATGCGAGGACGGTGAGACAGAATGTCGTGAGGATCGCGCCGGCCTCACGCAGCGTCGGCAGCGCTTTTCCCTTCGCGGCGATCTCGAGGTTGACGCGGTTCGTCTTCAGGAGGATCGAGGGCATGATGAACAGCGCATTGAGCAGTCCCCACGCGATGAACGTCCAATTGGCTCCGTGCCAGAATCCGCTCACGAGGAAAATGATGAACGTGTTGCGGACCTTGAACCACATGCCGCCCCTGCTGCCGCCGAGCGGGATGTAGAGGTAGTCCCGGAACCATGTGGAGAGCGAGATGTGCCAGCGCCTCCAGAACTCGGCGATGTCGCGCGAGAAGTACGGGAAGGCGAAGTTGCGTAAAAGGTCGATGCCGAAGAGCCGGGCCGTGCCCAATGCGATATCCGAGTAGCCCGAAAAATCGCAGTAGATCTGGAACGTGAAGAACAGCGCGCCCGCGACGAGCGTGCTGCCGGAGGCGCCGGCGGAATTGCCGAAGATCATGTTGGCATATTCCGCGCAGTTGTCCGCGATGACGATCTTCTTGAAGAGGCCCCAGAGGATCTGCCGGAGGCCGTCGACCGCCTTCGCGTAATCGAATTCACGTGACCGCACGATCTGGGGCAAAAGGTGCGTCGCCCGTTCGATGGGCCCGGCGACGAGGAGCGGGAAGAAGCTGACGAAGACGGAATAGTCGATGAAGTTCTTCTCCGGCGGTATCCGGTCCTTGTAGATGTCGATGACGTACGAAAGGCCGTGAAACGTATAGAAGGAGATGCCCACCGGGAGGATCACCTGGAGCGTGCCGAAATTGGCGCTGACACCCAGCAGCGAGAGGCCGTCGGCAAATGATTCCGTGAAAAAGTTATAATACTTGAAGATGCCGAGGAAGCCGACGTTGATGCTGATGCTGAGCCAGAACCAGAACCGCTTCAACGCGCGGGTCTTCGCCTCGTGCATCTTGATGCCGGTCGAATAGTCGAGCACCGTCGAAAAGACGAGGAGGAACAGGAATCGGTAGTCCCAGCACGCATAGAAGAAGTAGCTGGAGACGAGCAGGAGCACGTTCTGGCGTTTGACATTCCCTTGTGCCGCGAACCAATAGAGCAGGAACACTACGGGCAGGAAGAGCGCGAAGTTGACAGAATTGAAGAGCATGGAGAAACATACCGGTTACGGCGGGGAATTGCAACCGAAATCACATACCGCGGAAAAAATGCATACGCGAATTTCCTTTTCCCTTAGTTAATCCGACACGGCCCCGCCCCCGCGGCGAGGGCGGGGAGCCGTTGTTATTTCATCAGGATCATCTTGCGCGTCTGAACGAATCCACCGGCTTGGAGGCGGTAAAAATAGATGCCGCTCGCATACGAGGAGGCATGCACGGTGGCAGTGTACGTGCCCGGCCGCATGTTTCCGTGCGCGAGCACGGCAACCTGCCGGCCGAGGATGTCGAAGAGGGCCAGGTCGACGAGGGCCTGCCGGGGAACGGTGAAGCGAATCGTCGTCGAGGGATTGAACGGATTCGGATAATTCTGAGACAACGAGAAGACCGCGGGTGCGGCCGGCTCTTCCGCGATGATGGCCGTCGGCGTCAGGTCGACGATGCCCCCTTCCGTATCCGCGACGGACATCGGCTCAGCCGCACCGGAGATCACGTAGGCATTCTGAAACTTCACGAACGCGTTCCCTTTCGCCTCCGCGAGGACGATGAAGCGGAGTTCCGCCACGACGGCACTGTCGATGATCAACGGATCGGACCCGGTCATCTGCACCGACACGATCGTTTGTCCGACGTTCTTCCGGAGGATGGAGAACGATCGCGTGGCGGCGGCTGTGCGCACGTTCAGCAGTGAGAGACGAACCGCATCGAATTCGATCATCAGTTGCATCCCGGACATGTCGATGAGTCCCGATGCGATGACGGGAACGGTCACCGTATCACCGGGGGCCCCGGTCGTGTTGCCGATGCGCAGGCGGACAGTCTCTACGCCCCCCGCGCGCGGATCGGCGCAGGGTCCGCCATAGAGCCCGATATCGTTCCGTGTTCCGTCTGCGTCCGTCCAGGGGGCTGACGGATCGCCCGCGTCGATGAGACGGGAGGCCGGAGCCGGTCGGTAATTTCCCTTCGCCCTGTCCGCGAACTGCGGATCGCCCGTGAGTTCCGTCGGATCGGCAGCCCCGGAAATGTTGTTGATCCCGTTCGCGGAGAAGAAATTGTACCGATGGACGGCCGGGGCGGCGGCATTCATCCCAATGGCGCAGCCGATGAACACATTGTTGAGGATGAGCTGATAGCCGCCGCTCACATCGAGACCCGTTTGCCCGACATCGAAAATGTTGTTCACGACGGTCGTGCTCTCGGCGTCGGCGAGCTTTACTCCGGAGCCGGCGGACGGCCGGCCGATGAACACGTTGTTCGCCACGAGCATGTGTTTCGAGCGCCGGCCGGCGATGCCCGTTTTCCCTTCCGTTGCAAGCGTGAAGCGATTGTTCCGTATCGTCGCACGCGCGCCGTCGCGCACCACGACGGCTTCCATGCCCGCGGCCGGCACGAACACATTGCGCGCGATAACCGCTTCGCCTGAAAATACATCGATCATGCTCATGCCGCCGTTCTTCGATTCGACGAAATAATTATCACTGATCGTCACGCGCGAACCGGAGTGCACGAGCATCATATACATCGACGCCGCCGACTGGTCGAGCCTGTTCATTGCGATCACGGCGTCGGAGGCGGAGGCCTCGACGAGGGTTCCCATCGCCGCCGTATTGAGCAGCGTGCACCCGCTGATCCCGGTATTCCGCACGCTGTCGAACGCTACGACGGTCTTCATCGTGAACTCGGCGCCGTCTTCGCACGAGATCGTCGTCACGCCGGCCCCGGAGCCTTTCACGTACACGCCGCTTCTCATCACGACGGGGCCCTTGTATCTCCCGGCGCCGATATACACCGTATCGCCGGCCTTCGCGGCCGCAATCGCCTGTTGCACTGTCGGGAACGGTCGAAGCACGGTTCCGTCGGAAGCCCCGGTATTCGTTCCATCGACGTAGACGCGGCGGGGATACTGCTGCAGCGATTTTATCGCGACGACACCGCTTGCGACGGAGGAAACGATGATCGCATTCCCTTCACCGTCGAGAAGCCGGACCGAGCCTGGCTCGACCGCGCTGTGCACACCGCCGCCGGACGACGGGTGGATCCTGAATCGGAGCGCGGCAATCGATCCGTTCCCCGATACGAGCTCCTCGCTGTGTTCGAGGTGCACAAGCACCCGCCCTGCTCCAAGGGCGCGCGATGAGACCGTGAAGTCCGATGTGAGCGGCGTGCCGGCGGCATCGATGAACGCAAGCCGTTGCCCGTCGAAGACGATCTCCGCATCCCCCTGCGCAAGGCCGCTTGCGTTGCCGAGCACGATATCGACCGCGATCGTGTCGCCGGGGAAGCCGCTTCCTGCCTTCAGCGACAGTTCGGTGGCGAGGGCCAGCGTCAGGTACGCCGGCATCGGATCCGGACCGCCGTACGCGCCGACGTCGTTGCGCGAACCGTCCTTG
>JAVBYH010000398.1 GCA_030824175.1 Bacteroidota bacterium
CGCGGCGAGTATGAAGAACAGTTCGAGCGGCGTCTGCGGCTTGTCCGTCTCATCCATCGACACTTCGACAATGAATGCGCCGTCGCCCTTTGCGGCGAGGATGTGACGATAGATCGCGCCGGCCTCTTTAGCCGCTGCGAAATATTTTTTCCCGATCGTCCGGATCGTCTCGTCAGTGACGGTGAACGTCGTCGTGATGCCGGGAATCGTGAGCTCTCCCTTGAATGCCGAGAGGGACGCCAGGAAGCCGTCGAGCTCCGCCTCGGATGCCGGCAGCCCGATGAAATCTGCCACGTCCAACGTGAAGAAATCGGATGCGGCGATGAACCTGTCGACTGTCTTCACGCCGATATGATCGGCATCGACTCTGTACGCGCCCGTCCATCCCGTCGCCTTCACGGCGTTATCCGCCTCGACGCGCACGTCGTCCGGCACAGTGCCGACGATCGTATGCTCCCGGTTGGATTTGTTCCACACGGGTGTGATCTCGACCCCGCGCCGCTTCGCTGCAAGTATCGCTTGCATCTGGGCTGCGCCTTCCCGGCCGAACCGATCTCCCATGCCAATTGAATATTTTTCAAGCTGCATCATAGCCTTTTGCCCTTTCAGTTAGTGGATTTTAAAAAACATTGGCGCAATATAATACTTTTTATCGTTGAATGCTTTTTAACCCCGACTTTTTGTCGGCTTTTTTCACGTCCTTTTCAGCACGTGCGCGGTCATCCGAACCATTCCCTCAGGCGTTCGGCCGCCTTTGCCTTATGGAGCTCCTTGATGTTCGACGCGACGGTCATGATCGCGCCAGCGAGCACGGCAAGGTCGTCCGTATAGCCCACGAAGGGGATGAAGTCCGGCAGGATGTCGATCGGCGAGATGAAATACCCCAGTGCGCCTGCGATGATGAGCTTCGCCTTCGTCGGCGTGTCGCTGTCCATGATCGCATAGTACAACCACAACGCCTTCTCGATGAGCTCGCGTCCGGCCACGAGCGCGGCGTTCTTCACCTTCTCCCAGAAGGAGGTTTCGGTATACTCACCCCTGAATTTTTCCAAGTCCGTTTGCTGTTCCATTGTCATCCCTCTCTCAATGAATGTAGGGCGAAATGATATTTCGCGCGATATCAACCCGGTGCAGCCAATTCCTCACATTCTCCAATATGTCATTTTTCCCGGTCACTTTCACCATGCCCTCGTGTTTCGTATATTACGAGCATGAAGATACTCGCCCTCGATTTTGAAACCGCTGACTTCGGACGGGACAGCGCGTGCGCGCTCGGCCTGGCGATGGTCGAAGACGGAAGGATCACAGACACGCACGCCGTGCTCATCCGGCCGCCACGCCGGTACTTCCAATTCACATACATCCACGGCATCACGTGGGAGGATGTGAAGGACAAGCCGACATTCGCGGAACACTGGAGCGACCTCGACCAATGGTTCCGCCGCGCCGATCTGCTCGTGGCGCACAACGCCCCCTTCGACCGGGGCGTGCTCCGCACATGCTGCGAGAGCGCGGGCATCACGCCCCCGACGCACCCATTCCTCTGCACCGTCCGCCTGTCGCGCAAGTTGTGGCAGCTGAAACCGGCTGCGTTGCCGAATGTCTGTTCGCACTTCGGCATACCGCTCAACCATCACGACGCGGCAAGCGACACGCTCGCGTGCGCCTCCATCATGGTGCATGCGCTGCACACGATCGGCGGTGGCGTACCTCCCGCGCTCGAGATGGTTCGTCCCTATGCGATGAAGGCCTGACCCGGTGAATGGTCCCTCAGTCTACGTGCATTGTTCCCACACATGCGGAGGGATTCGAAGGCCGAATTCTTTCGCCTTCAGGAAGTCTGCGACCGCTTCGATCTTCCGCCCGATGTTTAGGAATGCAACGGCGCGATTAAAATACGCGGCCGCATAATTCGGGTCCAATTCCACCGCCTTCGTGAAATCGCCGATCCCGCCGTGATAATCCATGGACTCGGATTTGACCCCTCCCCTGAAGCAGTAATGCTTCGCGTGGGCGGGCTCGAGCGCAACCGCCTGTGTGTAATCGGCAATGGCGCCGTCGTGGTCGTTCAGCCCCTGCTTCGCGCGCGCCCTGTTGAAATATGCCTCCGCATAATCAGATCTCAGCATGATCGCATTCGTATAGTCGGCGAGTGCCCCCCGATAGTCGTTCCTGCCCAGTTTCCTGTCTCCGCTCTTCAGGTATTCGATCGCGTGTAATTTTCCCTCGTTCATCGTTCGCTCTTCGATAGTGGTTGTACTGTGAGTGTCAAATTCGACGGCAGACAAAGATACACTTCGACCGTTATGCCGATTTTTCCATAGTGTTTCCAAATTGTTACGTTTCTCTTCACACAACAGTAATGCGCGCGTTACGGTTCGGTAACATTCATTTTCTACATTGTAATGCAATCAACAGGTTCCATTCCGCCACGCGGGCACATGATGACGACCGAAAACAAACACGAATACGACAGTGCAGCATCCCTTGCATCCGAGCCGATGAAACTCGTCACGCATATACCGTCAATCCCGCCCGATTTCGCGTGCGGAAAACTGAAACAATTCTTCGAAGAACACGATACGGAGTCGCTCGCCGTCACCATCGACAATAAACCCGTCGGGTTCCTCTCGTACAAAAACATCACACACCATTTTTTAACACAGTTCGGATACGCGCTCTTTCAATTCCGGCCGGTGCGGGAAATGATGAGCGTCGATTTTTTAACTGTCGATGCGGGAGAAGGCATCCTGACGATCGTCGACAAAGCGCTGCAGCGTCCGCCGTCGTCCGTGTACGACGACATTGTTGTCGTGCGAGACGGTGAATATGCAGGCCTCGTTTCGATCGCCCGCCTGCTCCTCGAACAAAACATTCGCATCTCCGGCCAGGTGAGCGCCCTGGAGCAGAACAAGCTGCTTTTGGAATCGATGAACGATGATCTTGAAACCGCCATGAACAATCTTCGGCATGCCGAAGCACAGGTGATACAGGCCGAAAAAATGGCGGGCATCGGAACGCTTGCGGCGGGCATCGCACACGATTTCAACAACGTCCTAAACGTCATCCTCACGAGCGCTCAATTGTTGTCCATGAAGCTGCCGCAGGACTCTCCGCTGCTTAAATATTGTTCGTCCATCGAACAGGCGACGAGCCGGTCGACCGGCCTGACGAAACAATTGCTCGCCTTTTCGCAGAAGAATTCCACCGCGATGCATCAGACGTCATTGAACTGCATCGTCACGGATACGATGAAATTGTTGGGACGGTCCCTCGATAAAAGCATCGTTACTGTCGTCGAATGCAATGCGAAAGTCCCTCTCGTCACTGTCGATGAAACACAGATTCAACAGGTGATCCTGAATCTTGCATTAAACGCCCGGGATGCGATGAACGGCAAGGGTATGCTGACGGTGACGACATCGGCCGTGGTCATCGATAAGGAGTACAGGGCTGCCGATGGGCGTACCATCGACCGCGGCTCCTACGTCCGCCTTACAATCGAGGATACGGGTAGCGGAATTCCGGCGGGTTTGGTCAAGAAAATATTCGATCCCTTTTTCACGACGAAGGAGGTCGGCAAGGGAAGCGGCCTGGGACTGTCCGTCGTCTACGGAATCATCACAAAACATAACGGATATATAGCCGTGGAGTCCACGGTCGGCGTTGGAACGAAGTTCAACGTGTATCTGAAACCAGCCGAAGCCGAAAATTCTCCGGACGCGCATATCCACCTCCGGTCAACGGTTCCCCTGGATACGTGCAGGGGAACGATCCTCCTTGTGGACGATGACGCCATCGTCCTGAATATCAATGCCGAACTGCTCGAGTCCTTCGGATACACAATCATCAGATCGGACAGCGGACAGCGGGCCGTGGAGATATATACGCAGCGACATGAGGACATCGGAATCGTCCTCCTGGATATGATGATGCCCGGCATGGACGGCTATGAGACGTTCTCCGCGCTCAAACGGATACGACACGATGTCAAGGTGCTTTTCGTGAGCGGCTACGGGGAACAGGATAAATTCACATCCGCACTCGAGGAGGGAGCCCTGGGCGTGTGCAACAAACCGATAGACGGCTCGTCGCTTTCGCAGGCAATCAACGCGGCGCTCAATGCGGACAACCGGGAACCATCGGCAACCCTCATTATGAATTGACCGGCGATGCTCACACTGATACTCCTTATTATCGGATTCGCATCCGGCCACATCGAGGCGGGCGACAGGGCATTCGAACGCGAACAGTACGACGACGCCATTCACTGCTATGAATCGGCGCTTAAAGTGACGGCCGATGATGCGGAAGCCCGGTGGAAGCTGGCACGATCGATCATCTGCAAGGCGGACGTCGCCCCGGTCTCCGAACAGGCCGGAGCGTACAAACTGGCAATGCAGGCGGCGGAGCAATCCGTCAGACTGAATCCGCGCAGCAGCGATGCCCGCACGTGGCTGGCTATCGCACTCGGGTATGTGGCGATCGGCGAGGGTGTGCGGTCGCAGATCCGCATCGCCCATCGCATCAAAGCAGAAGTCGAAGAGGCGATCCGTCTCGACCCCCGGAACGATGTCGCATACTCCATTGAAGGGACCTTGTATCGGAGCCTGGGCAACGTGGGATGGGTTGAACGGCAGCTCGCCGCGGTGCTCATCGGGAAACTTCCGGAGGGCGGATATGACGAGGCCGAACGGGCGCTCCGTACGGCAACAACACTCGCTCCCGGCGTCATCCGGCACCGCTACGAGCTCGGCCTGCTCTATCTCGATTGGGGGAAGGAGGAGGAAGCGATGACGGTCTTCCTCGATGCGGTCAGGTTGAAACCCGTCATCGCCAGCGACAGGGCGCGGCTCGTCGACATGCAGAAGCGGATCCAACAACTCTAAGCGGCTTCCACCAACAACCGACAGGGCGGTACATTTTTGATCGTTTCTATGAACACAAGAAAATTCCTGGTACGAGGGATGTTTATCATCGCGGGGCTGGCGCTGCTGGCACTTGTGTTCCGTGATGTCGACGTCGATGCCGTCGTTCACGCCGTCTCGGGCATCGGCTATGCGTTCCCCGGTATCGCCGCGGTCTACCTGCTCGGGTGCATCTTCGACGTCCTTGGATGGCGCCGGCTGATGCCGTCGTCAGGCCGCGGCATTCCCTTTTACAGGCTCCTCGCCGTTCATATAGCCGGCGAATCATTCTACCGCTTCATTCCCGCAGGCGCGGTCATTGGAGACAGCGTCAAGGTGCTGCTGTCACGGAAACTGTTCCGCATCGATTCATCACAGGCCGTCTCCAGTCTTCTGCTGCGTAAGCTCTTTATGGGGACCGCCCAAGTGTTCTACATCGGCACGGCAGTGGTGCTTGGAATTCTCATCCACGGAGCCGCGAATGCCGGCCCTCTCGAATTGACCGGAGGGATCCTTGCCGTCGTCCTCTTCGCACTCATTGCGTCGATCGCATTGTGGATGAAGAGGGGAACACTTTGTGTGTCTCTCTTCGCCCTGCTCATGTTGCTGCCGTCGGGGCGAATGCGCGAGGTGTTGCGCACACACAGGCACATGTTCATCGAAACGGACGCACTGCTTCACGATGTGCTGCGCAGCCGCCGCGCGGACGTCCTCGCATCCATGGGCTTCTTCCTCTGCAACTGGATGACGGAACTTCTTGAAACCTTCCTCATCCTCCTCGCGCTCGGTGCGGCGATCCCCGTCACCGGCACGATGCTCTTCGAGCCTGTCATTTCACTCGTCCGCTCGATCGCGTTCATCTTTCCCGGCGGACTCGGCGTGATGGACGCCGGATATGCGTCCGCACTGCAGATGTACAACGTCCCGAACGCCGCCATCCTTGCCGCGGCATTCATCGTCGTCAAGCGTTCGAAGGAGATCGTCTGGATCATCGTCGGCATCGCCCTGGCCATGATCCTCGGAGACACACCCGAAGCGGCCGGGAGCCGCGCAGCGTCGATGCCCCCCGCGTGACCACGGCGGCGTACGAGCCCCTACTCCTTGCCCTTCCGACGCTCGTCAAATTTCCTGCTATCGTTCAGCATGTCCTTCGGGTCGTCGATGACAGGGGTGTCGATGACCGCCTTCCAGTTGAAATGTTCATCCAGCGGGTCCAGCGCTTTTTGCGGATCGAACACACGCACGTCCACTGGAGCCGCGTTATACGGCGTGTAATCCGGTTCGTTCGTGAACATGTCCCTCAGATCCGTCGCGCCCGCATCGAATTGATTCAAATACGGGATCCCGAGGATGTTCCAGAATGTCTTGAAGATGCTTCCGAAACTGTAATGCTGACGGCCGACGTAATTTTTTTTCGCGAACGGCGAGATGACCATGAGCACGCTCCGGTGCGCATCGACATGGTCCACCCCTCCCTGCGGATCGTCCTCCGTGACGACGATGGCCATGTTCTTCCAGTATGGAGTGTGGGAAAGGTATTCAACAGTGCGCCCGAGGGCGAGATCGTTGTCGGCCATATAACTTTCCCTGAACGGGTACCCGTCGTCGGGCCGTTCCCCCGAACCGTGGTCGTTCGGAAGGATGATCGTCAGCACGGCCGGGAGCTCGTTCCCCGTTCCCATCCATCTGTCGCCGCACTCCTTCAGGAACATATCCACCCTGAACTGATCCGGTATTCCCATGTTATAGGTGGCGTAGATCTTCGAGGATCGCGTGAACAGCGGCCTGGGCAGCGGATAGTTGACGACATATTTCACGCCCGTATACTTGAATGCCTTCTCTGCATACGCGGGATTCAGTTCCAGGCCGAACCCGAAATTGAAGAAGTCTTTGCCGTTCCTCTCGAGATGGTCCCACATCGATCCGGCTTCGTTATAATCCTCGGGATAGATGGCGCCGCTGGAGCCGACGAAGGAAAGCGCGCCGGGCGCCTTCGAATTCGTCCGCCCCGATCGGTTTCCACCATATGCCGCGGTGACGCTCGTCTCGACCCACTCGTTCGGATACGTGTTCACGAGCCACCGATGTCCGTCGGCAGAATGATCCGAGTCGCAGTAAAAATTGTCCGCGATCGCAAAACGTCCCGCGAGGCGCAAATGATTGATCATCACATCGGCCTTGTCGACGGTGCGCGTCTTCTTCTCGTTCGAGAATGTGGCGCCGTATCCGTACCGTGCAAGCGACGGCTCTC
>JAVBYH010000369.1 GCA_030824175.1 Bacteroidota bacterium
TTGAATCGAGCTTCGCTTCCGTCTGGAGGAGCGAGGGCTGCTTCAGGAACATGGAGTATCCGCGCGGCATAATCGGCAGCGCGGTGAGCGAGACGGGACGCTTGTAGTGGAACTGTTCGATGCGCGCAGTGGAATCGCGCGGGGCGACAACGTCACGCATCTTCGATGTGTCGCGCAATGTGTAGCCGGCACGCAGCGAATCGGGCAGGGCGCTGTATGCCGAATCGCTGATCGGATGGAACAATGAATCCACCCACATGAATGTGCGCACTGTGTCCGGGGCCGCCTCGGTCTCTTTCGCCTGCCGTTTCCGGGCTTCCTCCATACGCGCCGATGCGGCGGAATCCGCCGCCCAGCCCGGCTTGCTGCGCAACACGGCCATGCTGTCATTCCGGGCCTTGATGATCGCCGCGCTGTCCTGCGGAGTGAGCGGCACCTGCGGATCGGCGAACGCGGCCGGTGACGCCTCGGCGTCCAGTCCGGGGAATCCCCAGACCATGCCGCACCACACGGCCATAAGCGCGATGAATGCGGCGCCCGTCACTACGGCCTGACGGCGAAGAATAAAATTGCGAACAGGATCAGGGAACAAAGTATTGTTCATGAGAGTTGGGAGAACAGTCGTGAGTAGCAACGCCTAACAATCAACCCGCCGACGGCGGTTCGAGGCCGCTGCCGGAGTTTGCTGTTTTTGTTTAATGTCGTAGTAGCAAACGGTCGATTGACTGCTCTCTTCGTGTGGATGGAAGTATGTACCCTTGAAAAGTAGAAAAATTCGAAAAGAATTTCAAGTTGTAATATTTAGTTTGTATATTTTACCATGCTCATCTATCGACACATATTAAAGGCCCATGCAGCGCCGTTCTTCGGATCCTTTTTCGTGCTGATGTTCCTCTTCGTGCTCCAGTTCATCATGAAATTCATGGACCAGCTCATCGGCAAAGGCCTGAGCGGAGCGATCATCATCGAGCTCATGATCATGAATCTCGCATGGATGGTCGTGCTCGCCGTTCCGATGGCGGTGCTCATCGCCACACTCATGGCCTTCGGCGGACTCTCGGCCTCGAGCGAGATCACGGCAATGAAGGCCAGCGGCGTGTCGCTCTACAAGATGGTGGTGCCCGTGCTGCTTGTGGCCGGCGCGCTCTCCTACTTCATGATCATCTTCAACAACCGCATTCTGCCCGAGGCTAACCACCGGTCGAAGACGCTCATGATGGACATACGCAAGAAGAAACCGACGCTGACGCTCGTGCCCGGTCTCTTTTCGCAGGACATGCCGGGATTCTCGATCCTTGTGCGCAAGACGTTCGAAACCTCGAACGAGCTCGAAGGCGTCATCATCTACAACCACACGAATCCGGCGAAGAACACGGTGATCACCGCCAAGCGCGGCATTATTTCTTTTACGGGCGATTACAAGCGCCTCATCATGGACCTGTACGACGGCGAGATACACGAGCTCGAGAACTCGACGCTGCAGACATACCGGGCCGTCACCTTCAAGCGCCAGCGCCTCACCACGCAGGCCGAAGGCTTCGATTTCGAGCGCTCGGCGAACGACCGCTTCGTGCGCGGGGACCGCGAAATGAGCGTCGGCGAGATGCGCTACACGATCGACAGCCTCGCCCTCTCGATCAACGAGAGCAAGCGGCGCATCGGCATCTACAACGCCTCGTTCGTGGAAAAGCTCCTGAATCGCTCGCTGAAGACCGATTCGCCAACGTACGTCGTCTGGCAGCCCATCGAACAGTACACGACGATCGCCAGCCAGCTCATGTATATGCGAACGCTCCTCGAGGCCGAAAACGCGAACAAGGACTACTGCGAGAAGCTCACGCGCGAGAATCAGACGGAGATACAGAAGAAATATTCGATCCCGCTCGCCTGCTTCATCTTCGTTCTTGTCGGCGCCCCGCTGGGCGTCATGGCCCGCCGCGGCGGCTTCGGCGTGGCGGCGAGCCTCAGTCTCGGCTTCTTCCTCCTCTACTGGTCTTCACTCATCGGCGGCGAGAAGCTTGCCGACCGGGAGATCATCCCCCCGTGGATCGGCATGTGGATCGCCAATATCGCCATCGGCAGCCTCGGCGTCGTGCTCACCTACCGCATCGCCAAGGAAAACGTCGAAGTCTCCTTCGACTGGATGCTGAAATTCGTGCCCGACCGTCTCATCACCGCCCTGAAATCGAAACGACGCAGATGAAGATACTCGATATCTATATTGTGAAGAAATTCCTGTCCGGCACCGCCTTCGGCCTCATCGCATTCGTGTCTCTCTTCATGGTCATCGACGTGATGGAGAATCTCGGCGGTTTCCTGGACCACAACGTGCAGAACGAGATCATCGTGCAGTATTACGTCGCGTTCATGCCCGAGATCATCAAGCTCATGATGCCCATCGCCGTGCTCCTGTCTTGCCTCTTTACCACGGGGAAGCTTGCGAGCCAGAACGAACTCACGGCGATGAAGTCAGCCGGCGTCAGTCTGTACAGATATATGGCCCCCCTCATGGTCATCGCCTTCGTCATCAGCGGCGCCTCCGTCTACTTCAACGGCTGGATCGTGCCCTCCGCCAACCAGCACAAGTTCTCGATCGAGCGGAAATACCTCCAGACCGGCTACCAAACGACCTCGCGCGTCAACGTGTATCTGCAGGACGGGCCGAAACGGATCGTGTTCATGGGCTACTACGACGCTTTGTCGAACCTCGGGTCGCGCGTGTCGATCCAGGATTTCTCGGACACAAGCTTCATCAGCCTCGCCGGCCGCATCGACGCCCAGCAGATCATGTGGGACAGCTCGACGGCGCGTTGGACGCTCCGGTACGGCACGGAGCGCACATTCAAGGGTACAAAACAGGCTGTGAAGAATTTTTCCGATCTGCCGTTCGACGGCCTCCATTTCACGCCCTCCGATCTAAAGAAGAAATCGGAACGCCCGGACGAGATGAATTATTTCGAGCTGCAGCATTTTATCGAACAGCAGCAGCGCAGCGGCAACGATGTGTCGCGTTGGATGGTAGATTTTTATTCGAAGGTGTCGTTTCCTTTTGCCAGCGTGATCGTCGTTTTGTTCGGTGTTCCGTTCTCGTTCGGCAAGCGACGCAGCGGACTTGCGATTCAATTCGGCATTTCGCTCGCCGTGTGTTTCGTGTATCTCGCGTTTATGAAGACCAGCCAGGTCTTCGGGTATAACGGCGACCTCAATCCCCTCCTCACCGCGTGGCTCGCCAACATCGTCTTCGCCGCCGCGGGCGTCGTGACGATCATACGCGCCGAAAAATAAACCTTACACTGTAGGACGAAACGGTGTTTCGCCCCGGTTCAAATTTAGTGCGATCGTTCGGCAGGGCGAAATATCATTTCGCCCTACAGAGATCATAAACCGACGGTGACGCACAATTGCGGCACAGCGACGACCGTGTCGCCATGGCGCTGCAGGTCCATCGACATGTGCGACGAGATATGAGTGTTATAATGGCGTGCCGAAAGGTAGCCGTCCACCGCGCTCAAGAGATGGTTCACCACGACGAGACTGAAGGCGAGGCGGGAGGCCGAATAGAAATCGTTCGCCGTGCCGCGGACCTTCGCATAATCGAGAAGCTGCTGCGGCACGTCGTTGTTGTAGCCGGTGTCCTTCCTCGGCAATCCGGTCGAGGGATCAACGGGGTACGTGTCCCACCCGTATTTGAACTGGTTGTATTTCCCTATGAGCTCGTAGTACTGCTGTTCGGGATAGTGCGGCAGCTTGTGCGAGAACCCTTCCGCCCACGGACCTTCCTCGTACGCGTTGATCTCATTCCAACTCACACGCTGCCACGGCTTCAGCGACGTATTCGGGTCGATCGCGATCTGCGCATTCTTCTTGTCCGATCTGTACACGCCGGCGTATGTGTTGAGATACTGCGCGTATTTCACGGTGCTCCAATGCTCGTCGGCGTACGCCTGAAATTCCGTCGTCCGGTCGTCGCCTTTCTTGTTCTGCATGATGCCCACCGTCAGTCCCACCACTTCCGCGACGAAGAAGACGGCGCCCTTCGTATACTCTCCGGCATACACCTCGCCCGCGCCCGGAATCGCGAGGGACATGAGGCCCGCGACAACGGGATTCTTCTTCGACGGCATCAACGCGGCGGATTCCGCTTTCACCGGATCCTGTACCGTCATGCCCGAGAGATCGGCCGAGAGCGCGCCGGTGAGCACGGACGTTTCGTCCGAAGGGATGCCCCCTGTCCGCGCCGCAGCGTGTTCATCCGCTGCAGCATGCGTCGAAACGCCAAGGATGAATGCATAGAGCGCTATGAGTGTGTATGTTTTCATTAAAATAAGTTTTTAAGTGAGTGCCCGAGGTCGTTCGAGAAATCGAACCCGAAGAGAATGCCGAAATAGAACCGCCATTCCTTGCCGTATGTGACGCTGAAGTCTTTCGCCTTGTCGTTGTACGTGAACTTGTCGAGACCGTATGTGCCGTTGAAGAAGAAGCGCGTCGGGTAAGCGTAGAACGAGAACGCCTCGAGCCGCAATTCGAAACCGACATCCTTCTTGAAGTCGCGAATTGTCGGCGTTCCGGTCCATGCGTTGCCGTAATCGGCATGCACCTCGCCGTAGAGCTTGTCGAAGTACAGCTGAAGGATGCGGAAATCGATATTTTCCCAGATCGGGAACCTGTATGCGAGGTTCAGGCGCGCCGTCTCGTTGCCGTTGATCGAATAATACGGGTACCCCTTCATGCCCGGCAGACCGCCCGCATAGAAGTCGAAGAAGTCGGGCACCGGGGGACCGAAGACGGTGCCGCCGTGCAGCGTAAACGAGATCGTGTGCTTCCATCCGGGCAGCGGGATGTGATTCGTGATGCGCATTTCCGCGCGGTGGAAATTGAACGGCGAAAGTCGCGGCGTCAGGCCCGTCTCCGTCTGGTCGTATTCGCCCGTGGAGTTGAAGCGGTCCATCGCATAATCGTACCGGAATGTGAATGTGGCTCCGACCGGATTGATCTCGCTCGTATTGGACGGCAGGATGGCGCGGACGTTCCACTGCGCCGAGATGTCGAGCCCCTTGAAATACAGATCGCTCGATCCGGGGATCTCGGTGGAGGGCCGGATGTCATCGCCCTTGATGACGAACGAGCCGAGTTCAGCGCTGTAGCGGCTGTAGGCGAAGCCGACCGTGAGCACGTCCGCTTCGCTGAACACATGCTGCTTGAACGTGAGATCGAATTCGAGCAGACCGTACGTGACGTCGAGCGTATACTTATCCAGTCCGAGTTCGAGATCGCCGACGCTCTTGCGCGTGATGTTATAGACCTCGAAGGACGTGGTGGGCGTCAGGCCGAGCTGCTTCAGGCCGACGATGCCGCCGCGGTATTCGAAGATCAAAAAGAGATCGCGTTCGAACGAGGAATTGATGGCCGCGCCGCCGAACATGCTCACCGTGTTCAACACATCGCCCGATGTGAAATACAGGCCGGGCTTGAGGAAGTCGATGCCCGAGGTCTTCGTGTTGTAATTGTCGATGCGAAGAAACGGGATGATGGACAGCGACGTGAAAAGATTCTTGTACGGCTTCGCAGCCGGCTCCGGGAGGTCGCTGTCGTTGAACTCCTTCAGCTTCTTGAAGTCGAACTTGTTCCGCGGCAGCTGTGCTTCCGCCCCGGAGAGGGACGCCAACGGACGGCTCTCTTCAGGCAGATACGAGGCCGACGCGGCGTTCACCGGCACGGCGGCCCTGAGCAGATTCAACTTGAAGCCGGACGATGTGTACGACGAGAAGGCGATATCGCCCGACGCGTTTACCGACGGCATGAATGCGCCCCCAAGAACGTTCGTGAGCTGCGCGATCGAGCGGTCGGCGAACGTATACCGGTAGAGATTGAAGATGCCCGTGCGGTCCGATGCAAAGACGAGCGATTCGCCCGAGAGATCGTACACGGGATTGCGCGCATCGTCGGCGCCGCCGACAAGCACATCTTCCGCCCCAGTCGCGACATTCACACGCACGACATCCTGGGCGTCGAGCAGGGACTGGCCGAACACGACAGAAGCGCCGTCGGGCGACCATTTGGGCGTGAAGACCTGCTCGCCGTTCTTATAGGACGTCACGACGCGCGTTGTCTTCCCGTCCGCACTCACCACGGCAAGGTTCATCGTGCCGTCGCCGCTCACCGCCGCGGCGATCCACTTGCCGTCCGGCGACAGGCTCGGATTATGCGCGCGCAATCCGTGCGTCAGCCTCGTCTCTTCTTCCTTCACGATGTCGTACTCATAGAGGTCAGCGATGCTCGACCAGTGGGGATTGTCCCTCTCAGTGCGGGAATAATAGAGCTTCGTCGCATCCGGCGACCAGGAGACGCTGGAACGGACCTTCGATGCAAGCTCTTGTTCCTTCTTAGTTTCGGTGTCATACAGATAGACGCTCGAGACCCCGAAATAGTCAGCGAGTTTGTTCGACGTGTATGCGATTTTCTTCCCGTCGGGTGAGAATGCCGGATAGAAGTTGCCGAAGCCCACTTCCCCTATCGTCTCGCCTTCCACCCTGGCTTTTTCGATCGGCGCTACGCGGGATTTATATTTATCGGTGATCGTTCGCTGCCATTCGGCGTAGAGTTCACGGCCCGATTTTCCGAGGGCGCGGTCGATGGCTTGGTCGATCGTGACGGCGTTCAGGCGCGAGAGGTTACGCGAGATCTTCACGATGGCGTCCGCGCCGTACGTCTCGGAGATGTATTTCACGAGCGCGAAGCCGGAGTTATAGGCCGATTCGTTGCCGAGACTCGTCTTGCCGAACACGCTCATTTCGTTCCACGTGAGCATCTTGTCGTCGAGCGCATACATGCGCAGAATCATATCGCGATGCGAATCCCACGTGTCGTATCCGATCTCGGGACGGTTATACTGGGAGACGCCTTCGGCGAACCAGCTCGGCACGACGAAGCCGGAGAACGGATAGGACACGATCGTGTTCGGATAGCCGTAGAGCACGTCCTGGCGTCGTTCGTCCTCGTAGTTGAGCCACTGGACGTAGAACCCGGGCACGCGGCGGCCGAACTTCATCGAGGTCTGTATCTGGATAATATGCGTGTATTCG
>JAVBYH010000403.1 GCA_030824175.1 Bacteroidota bacterium
TGCGCGAGCTCGCGAACGAAATAGACAAGCTGCTCCTCGTCGTGGGCGACAAGCAGTCCATCGATGCGGCGGACATCGAACGCGTCGTCGGCGTGTCACGCGAGTTTACGGTGTTCGAACTCGCAAACGCAGTGGGCGATAAGAATATCAAACGCGCCGTCGAGATCGCCGAACGCATGATTGATGCGGGGGAGTCGCCTGTTCCAATGATCGCGGCGCTCACGCAGAATTTTCTGAAGCTCTGGAAGCTGTGGGATGCCCGGCGGAAATTCACTTCGGACTCAGAGGCGGCACAGGCCGCAGGCATCGTGCCATATTTCCTCGGGCAGTATCAGCGCATGCTCCAGCGCTATACGCTCCCCCAGATCGAAGAGGCGTTCTGCGTGCTCGCCCGGGCCGATGAGCAGCTCAAGACCTCCCAGGGCGACGACAAGGTCGTCATGGCCGTCACGATTTCAGAGATCATTCTGTATACTTAGAATGGTTTTGTTCCTCACGATCCGATACACCACACGAGAGACCGTATGAATTTGATTCTGGCGCCGACCCCGGCAGAATGGATGTCGTTCTTCGCTATCTTCATCGGACTGGGATTGTTCATCGGCTCCGCCGAATTCATGCGGTCCCGATTCCACGGCTCCCCCGAGATCACGCGCAAACTCGTCCACATTGCCACCGGCGTCCTCATCTGTTTCACTCCCTGGTTCTTCGTCTCCGGCATTCCTCCCATGCTCCTGGCGGTGCTGTTCACGGTCATCAATTTATCAGCCATCCGCCTGGGAGTGCTGAAAGGCATCCACGGCACGAATCGTGTCTCCTTCGGGACCGTCTATTATCCGTTTTCGTTTTTCGTGCTCGTGGTTCTGTGCTGGGACACGTCCGCATATATCATCACGATCTCCATGCTGATCCTCGCCATCAGTGATGCCGCCGCCGCGATCGTGGGTGAAAATCTGGCGTCTCCCACCGTCTACTACCTCACGAGCGACAAGAAATCCGTCGAAGGCTCCGCGGTCATGTTCGTCGTAACATTCATCATTGCGTACTTCGGCATCATCAATCTTGTTCCCGCCGCCGCGGCGCTCGCACTCCCGCCCGCGCTCATCGCGTTCGCGCTAGCCGCATTCGTCACGGCGTGGGAGGCGATCTCGTCGAAGGGACTCGATAATCTCATGATTCCGCTCTCGGCAGGATTCGTGCTCGATTATTGCATCACGCCCGCGGCGCACCACCATCCCGAACAGTTCGCGGCCGGCATCGGCTTCGGGCTTATCATCGCCGTTGTCTCGCACAGACTTCGACTCCTGACTGCGGGCGGCGCTGTCGCAACATTCCTCATGGCCGCGGTGATCTTCGGCATCGGGGGATGGTTATGGACGATGCCCATCCTCACATTCTTCCTCGCTTCGAGCCTTCTCTCCAAACTGGGGGGGAAGCGGAAGCTCCAGTACGAGCTCCTCTACGAAAAATCGAGCATGAGGGATGCCGGCCAGGTTGCCGCAAACGGCGGCATCGCGTCCGTCCTCGTCGCGCTGTGGTACATGTTTCCATCCATGACATTCGTCTACACCGGATTCGTCGGCGCCATTGCGGCGGCCACTGCCGATACGTGGGGAACGGAGATCGGCACGCTCGCAGGCGGCACTCCGCGATCGATCGTGTCGTTCAAGCGTGTGGAGAAGGGAACAAGTGGAGGTGTGTCGATCATTGGTCTTGCGGGAGGACTCGTCGGGGCCGCGCTCATCGCCGCATCGGCGCTGCTGTTTCCCCAGCCGCAGGCGATACGCAATTTCGCCGCCGTGATGGTCGCCGCCGGTCTTGCCGGAACACTCACCGACAGCGTGCTCGGAGCGACGCTCCAGGCGCAATTCCATTGCACCGGATGCGGAAAGACAACAGAGCGGAGGGACCATTGCAGCGCGTCCACCACCCACGTGCGCGGCCTCCGGTGGATGAACAACGACGTCGTCAATCTCGCCTGCGCCGTCGCAGGCGGTGTCGTCGCCATCTTATTCTACATCTAATTCTTCTTTGCGCCCTGGTCGATCCATTTCGCGATCATCGCCGTCACGCTGTCCGGTACGGCCTTGCCGCGCTTCGGCATCACCGACCCGAACTCCGCCGTGCCGCGCATCTTCTTTATCATAACGCTCGCATCGCCCTTGCCGGGAGTGATCGCCGCGCCGTGCTTCGACGGCTTCATGAGGGCCTCGTAACTGTCCACGTAAAATTCGTTCGAACTTTCGTCCTCATTCGTGTGGCAGTCCAGGCATTTTTTCGTGAGCACCGGCATCACATCCTTCGAGAACGAGATCACCGCAGGTGCCTTCTTCACATCCTTTTTTTCGTCTTTCTTCTGCGCTGCAGTCAGCGATAGATAGAACAGTGCGATAAGTACTGCGACGGTCAGATATTTCATGCGTTTCCTCTCGGGATATCCTGTGGGTGTGTGGGCTATAAAAAAAAGTGGAACAGGAACTGGAATTCGTTGTTCGTCAGTTCCGTCGGCGTCTCCTTGTTGAGCCGATACAGGGGACGCACTTCGACTCCGCTCAGGGGGATGACGGACGCGCCAATGGTGATCGTCGACACCGACCCGTTCTCCAACTTGAGATCCGGATCGTAGAATTCATATCCCCCGATGAAGTCGAGTCCCTGCATGATCTCGAAATCGAGTTCGCTGTACAGCATCCTGCCTGTGACCTCTTTGCCGGCCACCGTCGAGACAGCCCAGTCGACCTCGCCGATCAGTGTGAGGTTCTTCATGATCCCCAGCGATCCGAACGCGCCGTAGAATTGCGTTTTGCCCGGACTGAACGGATTCGGATGATTGTAGAACGAACCGCCGATCGTCGCATTCACAGTCTCGGTCGGCAGCATCGCCTCACCGCGCAGCACAACCGCATAATTCTTCGATCCCACGACACCCGTCAGTCCTCCGCCCGGTGTGCCGTTGAAAACGCCCGCGTTGATCGTGAAGATGGAGGGTGCGAATCCCAGTTCGATGCCGGTGTCCTCTCCGCGTTCGCCGAACCTGAGTCCGCCCGGGTACCCCTGGGGGATCGCCGATGCGAACGCGAGGCTGTACCGTCCGCCACGTATGAACGCATTGTGGTCGTCGATGCGCATGCCGTAGGCGGGAAGGAATTTCCCGACCTTCACGTAGCCCTCGAGCGGCAGCACCTTCGCCAATCCGAACGCCTCGAATCCCGAATAAAGCCCCTTCGACGCATAGATGCGAACCTTCTTGTTCAGGCGCAGGTCGAAATACAGATTCCCCTCCATCTGGAAGAAGCTTCCCGTTTTGTCGATCCCGTTATACATGTACAGCGTCCTGAAATCGGCGCCGACAGAAAAATTCTTCGGCAGGTTCGCAAGCAGGTCCTCGATCCCGGTGGACTCGCTCCACGTTGTCATCGGCAGATTGTCGCGCCCGTACGATGCACCCGAAAGCGAGCGCATGCCTTTACCCGTCGGATTCACATGGCACGACTGGCAGGTTTCCCCCGTGCGCGCAGAAAATTTTGGCATTGCCTGAAGTGATGATACGAAAAGGAGCGCGGTGCAAAGGAGAGTGATACGGCGAATGTAGCTGTAATGCATCGTTCCTCCGGAAGTGGTAGTAGTGTAAGGGAATTATAGAGAATTCTCTGGGAAAATGCAAAGCACATGCGTTGCGCCGTTACGCGGAAAAATTTTTCCGTCTGTTGCGTATGTAGTCGACGAACACGAACTGTCCGAGGTTCCCGAGCGAGGAATAATATGCCCGCCCCTTGTTCGCCTTCGTCAGTTCTTCGATGAAATTGATAAGGTATGCGTCGCGCGCGATCATGAACGTGCTGATGGTGATCTTGTCGCGCCTGCATGCCACCGCCTCGTCGAGCGTCTTGTTGACGATCTTCGGATCGAGACCGAACGAGTTCTTATAGATCTGCCCGTTCTCCTGGAAGATCGCCGACGGCTTTCCGTCGGTGATCATGAAGATCTGCTTGTTCGCCTTGCCGCACTTGCGCAGGAGCTGGCGGGCGAGTTGGAGTCCGGCGCGCGTGTTGGTGTGGTACGGACCCACTGTGAGAAAGGGGAGCTCGTTCAGGCTCACGAGCTTCGCGTCGTCGCCGAATGTGATGAGGGCGATGTAGTCCTTCGGAAAGCGGCTCATGATGAGCTCCGAGAGGGCCAGCCCCACCTGCTTCGCGGGCGTGATGCGGTCCTCGCCGTAGAGGATCATGCTGTGGCTTACGTCGATCATGAGCACCGTCGCGCACGACGAGAGATTCTCCGTCTCGTAGACTTCAAGGTCCTCCTCGCTCAGCGAGAAGTTCTCGATGCCGTTTCGTCTGTATGTATTGAGCATCGTCGAGGTGAGGTCGATGTTCGTCGGCATCTCGCCGAACGTCCATTTTTTCGTCTCGCTCAGCCGGTCCACGCCTGTGCCGGTGTGCGACGTCTCGTGCGAACCGAACGGACTCTTCTTGAGTGACGTGAAGATCTCGTTCAACGCGTCCTGCCGTATCTTTTGAACGCCCCTGCTCGTCAGCGTCGGCTCACCCTTCACGTCCTCGATCACGCCCATCTCGCGAAGCTTGTCCACGAGGTCGTCCATCGACAGCGATTCGTCGAAGATGCCGTACTGCTCCGCCAGCTCTCTGAGCCATTCGAGCGCCTCTTGCACGTCGCCGCTCGTCTGTATCAGGATGTGGCTGAAGAGCGACATGAGCTCCTTCAGGCGCTGTTCATCCGTCTGCGAGCCCGGCATCCATTGTGAATATTGAAAACGCATAGCTATATTTTCGTTTGTTATGTATTGTAGGGCGAAATGATATTTCGCCCTGTCGAACGACCGCACCATGCTTACACCTGGGCGAAACGCCGTTTCGCCCTACAACGCCATCGGTTCACATTCCATGTTTCATTCAAACTCTTCCACCGCCGCGCCGCCTCTCCCCGTGAAGATGCTGCTCACCATATCCTTGTATATCGTCGACGCCGTCACCTCGTCCTTTGCGATCTTCGAATTCTGATGAAGCCCGTCGAGAGCGAACTCCATAGCTGAGGCGATCTCCTCCTTCGAAGTGTCCCCGAGCTTCAGATAGCGCTTCGTGATCTCGCGCAGCCCCTTCACGCGGTCCAATTCGGCGACGAACGCGTAAAGCGGCATCATGTCCGACACCTCGAGCGTGTTGCCCGATTCGAACCAGGTGATGATCTTCGCATATTCCGATTCCTCGCGCACACCCTGCGCCTGACGCGGCCGTTTCTGCAGCGGATCGGGGAAGTAATGTTTGAACACCTCGCGCACAGCCTTGCCGATGAGCGCCCGGCCGACCTTTATCGCGCCTTCCTGTTCTCCCTCGAACACGAGCTCCACTTTGCCCGTAAGGCCGGGAAGCACGTAGGGAAGGTCGCAGATACGCGGCATGATCGTCGTTTCGTTGAGCGCCAGCGCCCGCCGCTCCGCGTTGCTGACAAGGTTTTCCATCGCCGCGATCGTCATGCGCGCGCTCACGCCCGACTTCTGGTCCACATACTCGCTCTTGCGCGCCTCGATGGCTATGTATTCGATGATCTCCCTGAAGTAGTGGGGAATGATCACCTTCATGCCATGACGCTCGGTCCATGCCTCCTGCTCCGTGATCGTGATGGCGTCCTTCACCGTGCGGGGATAGTGTGTGAGGATCTGTGAATCGATCCTGTCCTTGAGCGGCGTGATGATGCTGCCGCGGTTCGTATAATCCTCCGGATTTGCCGTGAAGATGAGCATTACATCGAGCGGGATGCGCACGTTGAAGCCGCGGATCTGCACGTCCTTCTCCTCGAGGATGTTCAGCAGGCCCACCTGTATGCGCGGCTGCAGGTCGGGCAGCTCGTTGATCGCGAAGATTCCCCGGTTCGAGCGGGGGATGAGACCGAAATGGATCGCACCCTCGTGTGAAAAATGGAGCCTCTGCGTCGCCGCCTTGATCGGGTCGATGTCGCCGATGATGTCCGCGATCGTCACGTCCGGCGTCGCAAGCTTTTCGGAAAACCGCATCGAGCGCGGAATCCATTCGATCGGCGTCTCGTCGCCCAGCTTCTCGATCTGGTCCATGCCGAAGCGGCTCACAGGGGCGAACGGGTCGTCGTTCACCTCGCTCCCTTTGATGATGGGGATCCATTCGTCGAGCAGCGAGGGAAGCTGGCGCACGAGCCGCGTCTTTGCCTGCCCCCGCAATCCGAGGAGGATGATGTCGTGCTTGGCGAGGATCGCGTTGATGATCGACGGGATGACCGTCTCCTCGTACCCGATGATGCCGGGGAAGAGGCGTTCGCCTGTCTTCATCTTCGTGATGAGATTCGTTCGCAGTTCGTCCTTCACGGATCTGACCGTGTATCCTGAATCGCGTAATGCTCCGAGCGTAGCTGCCTGTTTCATAGTAGAATGTTTCACTTTCATGTCCGGCGTCTGAAAAAATCTTGTAAGTCCATCGTCATTGTGCTATCTTTAATGATAATTTTGAACGAGCCGCGTGTCATTCCGCGGGGGCCCCGTGTCATGCCGGGCGGGTTCCCTGTGATTTCGAGCGCAGCGAGGAATCTCGCTCTTTGTGTCACTAATTACCTTTATCGTCCACATCCAACATCGATGACGCAATTACCATTAATAACAGTGGTTTTTCGATTAAGTTCCATCGGGGACATCGTGCTCACATCGCCGCTTCTTCGCGTCGTGCGCGAGGCGATGGGACCGAAGGCGCGCCTCGATTTTGTCGTGCGGAAGGAATTTGCGGAACTCGTCCGCTCGAACCACCATCTCTCCATCGTGCACGAATACGATCCGTCCACCGGCTGGCCGGGACTCGTGAAGCTCAACAACGAGCTCCGCGCGGAACGCTACGGGCTTGCGATCGATCTCCACGACAGCCTGCGCACGAAATTCCTGCGCACGTTCTGCGGTGCCGAGCGGTCTGTCGTCGTCAACAAGCGCCAGTGGGAACGTTGGCAGCTCGTCCATTGGAAGAAGAACCGCTACGACGGCATCGTCTCCGTGCCGCAGCGCTACATCGAGACCGTGT
>JAVBYH010000306.1 GCA_030824175.1 Bacteroidota bacterium
CCGCACCTTGCTAACAACTTCGACAGGAATTGCAACACATTCTGCCATACGTTCACAGCCTGGGTGCCGTCGACGTTCAGACACGGCGTACTTTACGGATCATGGCCGTACAACAAGCATGTCTCGGAAGGTCTGACGTGTGTCAATTGTCATACGTCGGGCAACTACAAACGGACGACCACACAGATCGGTGTCTGTTCGCAACCCTGTCATGGTACGAATCCGTAGGAGCCCGGAGCTATGAAACATATCATCATCATTCTCGGAATAGTGTGGCTGATCGCAGAAGCGCGTGTGCCAATTCTCGCTCAGGAGGCTGGATCGCCTGAGTCCACACCGCCATTCATCGTATTGGACGGTCGCGTCAGTCTTCAGTATTATGGGATGGTGTACGACCAATCGGCGTATAATATCATGCAGCCGGGAGTGGTGTTGAACCTGCGCGGCAAATTCAGAAACAGTTCGCTGGGATTTGAAACATACGGGACATTCAGGACCTTATCCTATGGCAAGGCGAGTCCTTTCGGGTCGTCGTCCGTGAATCAATCGCGCATTTACCGCATGTCCCTTGAATTCGACGACAGCGTATATTCCGCATCTGTGGGACGGATACTGCCAACGATCGCCCCGACGATCGGATACACCGACGGCATCTCGCTGGCCAGAAGATTCGGCAGGTTCACGGTCGGGACCTCGATCGGTTTCCAGCCCGATTTTTCACAGCAGGGTGTGAACACGGATTTCAAGAAGGTCACGCTCTTTGCGAGCTATCAGTCGTCGAATATCGGTGCGGGATCGGTCACGGCTGCGTATACGCGTACGTTCAGGCTGTCGGAGTTGGACCGGGAAGTCGTGTCGTTGGGGAGCAACCTCTATACGGAAGGCGGATTCTCGTTTTTTGCCAACGCCGATGTGGACCTGCGCTCGAAATCGGAGGGGAAGTATGCCGTGTCTCCCTTGCTCTCCACGCTTTTCGGCACTGCAACGTGCAGATTCAGTTCGTTCGTCACGCTGGGCGCGGGCGTCATGTCCGTCCGTCCGTTCACGACGTGGTACATCATGAAGTCCATTCCGGACGAGTTCCTGGATATGAGGCTGAGAACGAATCTGCTGATGACCGCGAGCTTCTATTTGCCTGTCGGCATTTCCCTCCACAGCAATTACACGCCGCGAGTGTCGGACGGACCGTTCGGGAAGGAATACTCCACATTCAATACTGTCACAGTCGGGAATGTGATGCGGACGGGAGTGATGCTCAGGGGGACATTCGGCATCAACGGAAGCTCGTATGCGAACGTGCGCCATTACGGGGCGGGCATTCAGCGCACCGTCTTCGGTTTTCTCGATGTCATGGTGCGGTACGACAGGCAGCAGCAGCGGATCGCGTCGTCGGCCGTCCAATACAACAACAACTCATTCAGCACCGACCTGCTTGCGATGCTCTCCAGCAGTTGGTTCATTTCGGTGAGTCATTCGTATGTGAACTCGTTTATGCTCAAATACAACTCATTCTATTCCGAGGTGAGCTGCAGGTTTTAACTCTTGAGCGCGCCACAGTTCCATCCCCGCGAGCACGACGACCGGCAGATATTCCGCGAGCCACATCATGGGCTCTTCCGACCACACACCCCGCAGCTGATAACCGATGTACGTGAAGCACGTGAGGCTGAGCGTGCTCACATAGACGAGTCCGCTCCATCGCCGCGCCACCGGCAGCAGTGCCGCAAGCCAGCCCACATACCACGGATGCACAACCGGAGAAAACAGCAGCAGGAACAGCACCGCATAGTACAGCTTGTCGAACAGCTGCCGCTTCGAGAGCGAAAGGGCGAGCACGGCCGCTGCGAGCAGGATCGAACAGATGAGGCGCGTCTGCTGGTTGTTTTCGAAATATGAATTCAGCACATTGAACACGAATCCGTTGAACGTCCAGTTCTTCGTGAACGTCGAGAGCGATTCGAACGGATTCGCGGACAGGACGTACGGGATGAAGAGCACGGCAAGCGTGAGCAGGGGAACCGCCGCGACGCGCAGCCGCGACCGCCAGTCCGTTTCGGCGAAGAAGAGCACTGGCAGCAGCACGAGGGCGGTCGGCTTGATGGACAGCGACAATCCCAGGAGCAGCATCGACAGGAGCTTTCGTTTGTCGACGTAGAATAGGAGCGAGAAGACAAGCAGGGGCAGTCCGAATCCGTCGACGTGCGCGTCGATCGCATATTCGAAGAGGAGCATGGGGCAGACCGCATAGAAGAGCACGAACCGGCGCGGAATATCGAGGCGCTTCGTGAGCAGCAGGAGTCCCCAGATGGCAAGCGCTTCGGACAGGAGCAGCAGCAGTTTGATCCCCCAGGCGCTCTCTCCGCTCATCATGTACGCGGTATAGAAGATCCATTCGCTCAACGGAAAATATATCGTTTTCATTTCGGGGTGATTGACGAGCGAGGGAATCGTGACGGTCGAAAGATGTTTCAGCTCGGCGCTGTTCGGGGCGTGCGCGTACGGATTGATTCCTGCCGCCTGCACTTTCCCGTCCCAATAGTACCTCCACAAATCGTCGGAACCGACGGGCGCAGTCCACATGAACGAGAGCCGGACAATCAGGGCGATCCCGATGACGGTATAGACGTACGAATCCGGCAGGTCCTTCCTGAAGATGTGATATGCCGCGACGAGGAAAAATATCGATGACGACATGAATGCGGCGGTATACGCGACGATCGGATGCAGCGGCAGCACATGCAGCGAGAGCGCGCCGGCGGCAATGAGAGCGAGCGAGAGAACGAGTGGCATCATGGATGAATGAGTGTTGGTGTCCGTTGAACCGGGGGTCTTCTAAAATACTCTTTGGGATCGTGAAAGTAAAATCCACCGCGCCTCGAAGTGAAATAAATACTGACGGTTGCCGAACGAATGGCAGAAGAGTTGTTGAATCTCATCCTGTAATTCATGAATTTGCAGGGCGAAATGATATTTCGCCTACATTCTCTTTCTCACCGCAAGAACTCACGATGAAATTTTTTTGGTTATTGGGATTGATGCTCGCGATCACCAGCGCACACGGGGTTGTCGCTGAACAGAATTCACCGACGGTTTTCCGGCAGGAGATCTCCACGGGTTGGGTGTTTCGCGAGGCATCGACACGCGAGGTGCATCCTGCAACGGTCCCGGGCTGCGTACACACGGATCTCATCGTGAACAAGCTCATCCCCGATCCCTATTTCGGAACGAATGAAGCGGACGTACAATGGGTCGGCGAAAAAGACTGGGTGTACCAGACGAAGTTCACTGTTTCTTCGGAGATGCTCGGACGTCAGTTCGTCGATATCATTTTCAAGGGGCTCGACACCTATGCAACGGTGCATCTCAACGACTCGCTCCTGCTGCGGGCGGACAACATGTTCCGCGAATGGCGCGTCGATGCCAGGCCCTTCCTGAGGCCGGGGGAAAATACAATCTCTATATCATTCCGTAACGTGTTTGGTGAAACCGTGCCCCGGTACAAATCGGCTCCATTTGAGCTGCAGGCCGCTGCCAATAACGACCAGGGCGATCCGCGCGTCGCCATGTACTCGCGCAAAGCGCAATTCCATTTCGGATGGGACTGGGGGCCGCGCCTCGTCACGTGCGGTATTTGGAAACCAGTGGTCATCGAGGCATGGGACGCGTTCCGGTTCGGCGGCGTCCACATCGTGCAGCGGGATGTAAGCAGGGAATCGGCGACGATCCTCTCCCGGCTCGATGTTGTATCCTCGTCCACTCAATCTGTCGCGATCACGATAACGGTCGATGGCAAAACACTTGCATCGGAACGGCATGTGCTGAAAGAGGGATCGAATTCGATTGAACTCAAAGGTACGATTCAAAAGCCGAACCTCTGGTGGTCGAACGGTCTGGGAAGCCAGTACCTGTATGCATACGAAGCGGCTGTCACCGTCGAGGACGGTGCTTTCGACACCTATGCCTCGAACCTCGGTGTGCGTTCGCTGAAGGTCGTCCGCGATGCCGATTCGTCGGGCACCTCCATGTACGTGCTGCTGAACGGTGTTCCTGTGTTCATGAAGGGAGCTAATTACATACCGCTCGATAATTTTCAGAACCGCGTCACGAAAGAGCGTCATAAATACATCGTGCGGTCTGCGGCCGACGCACATATGAACATGTTGCGTGTGTGGGGCGGCGGGATCTTCGAGGACGATTCGTTCTTCGACATGTGCGACAAGTACGGGATTCTTGTATGGCAGGACATGTTGTTCGCCTGTGCAATGTATCCCGGCACCGATGAGTTCCTCGCGTCGGTAAGGGCCGAAGTCGTCGACAACGTAAAGCGCATCCGCAATCATCCGTCGCTTGCCCTCTATTGCGGCAATAACGAGAACGAGGCCGGATGGTATAGCTGGGGCTGGAAGGAGCGGTATTCGCCGGAGGTGCAGGCCCAATTCGAAACGGATATGAGGCGGCTCTATTATGAAACGATACCCTCTGCGCTGCGTGAGGCGGATTCATCGCGCTATTACCACCCGTCAAGTCCCATCGCTGGTTTCGCCCGCAAGCCCAAGGGGGACGGCGATACGCATTATTGGGACGTCTGGCACGGCCAGGCCCCCTTCGAAAAATTCGAGGAGAATGTCTCCCGTTTCGTCAGCGAGTACGGATTCCAATCGTATCCCGAACTCGCCTCCATCGAGAAGTTTACCGTGCCGGCCGATCGCGACCTTAACTCGGCGGTTATGCTGTCGCACCAGCGGTGCATGGCGGATGAACGGAAGGACAAACAGTTCGGGAACCGGCTGATAAAATCGTACATGGACCGGTACTACAAGGAGCCGAAAGATTTCGCATCGTATCTTCATATAAGCCAGGTGCTGCAGGCGCTCGGTATGCAGACGGCGATCGAGGCGCACAGGAGGAACATGCCGTACTGCATGGGCAGCCTCTATTGGCAGATCAACGATTGTTGGCCGGTCGCGTCATGGTCGGGGATCGATTACTACGGCACGTGGAAGGCGCTGCACTACGCGGCCAAACGGAGCTTCACCCCCGTGCTGATCGCGCCAAAACTCGACGGCAAGACTGTCGATTTCTACATCGTATCAGACGAGCTCGCGCCGCTCAAAGGCGATCTGCAGATACAGGTACGGGGCTTTAATGGTAAAGTGATATACAATAAAAGAATGCCTCTAACGGTCCTGCCGAATACGAGCCGCAGCTATCTCGCTCTGTCGAAAAAAAGGCTTCTCGGCGGCGCCCGCGAAGATCGTGTGGTGCTCGTTACGAGGTTCACGTCGAAGAGGGGTGCCGAGGCCGAAAATCTTACGTACTTCAAGTACCCGAAGGATCTTCGTTTAGAGAAGGCGAAGATTGGGATAAAGGCGAAAAAGGGGAACGAGGGAATCGAAATCACGCTCACGACATCGACACTCGCCAGGAATATCCGTCTCACGTGTGACGGAGCGGACGGATTCTTCACGGATAATTATTTCGACCTGCTGCCGCGTAAACGCCGAACGATCATCTTTCGAACGGATGCCTCCGTAGAAAATGTGGCAAAGAATATCCGGGCGGTAAGCCTTGCGGACACGTTTTAGTCGGGACAATGTGGAGCCTCATCTGAATATTCGATACTTTTCCCAACGGGAAAATGATTCCATTCGTGGTACATGAAATATCTTCGTATCGCGGGGTTGTATCGCAGCGGATATTTTTTTATATATGTGAGATCGAGAAATTGCTGTCCCACCCGAGATTCATGCTCTAACGACCTTTGACTATTGAACTATAAACCGACGCAAGCGTGTGCTTGCACATATTCAGTCATCCACATGGAGGTCTTCATGAAGAAAGCGGCAACTCTTTTGTTCTTCGTTCTTCTCACGGCATATCCCGCAACGGCACAATGGGCCGATTCGGCGGCGGCCGGGTTTCATCGCGTCATGAGGATCATGGAAAATCCAGATCCGAACCACATCGACGGCGTCGCTCAGATGGTTGTCGGCGGCATCGATCTGAACGAGAACGGCAAGAAGGAATTCCTCTACGTTGTGGACGGCACGTTCACGGGCGGGCGCACAACATCCCTCGTCGACGCATCGTCGCTCTTCCTCTACGAGTACGACGCAGCCTCGGCGACCACCCCCTACAAATTGATATGGAAGGTCAACACTCCCGGTGTCTCAAACGCGAGCTTCCCCGTGTTCGCAATAACGGATCTCGACGGCGACGGCCACAAGGAAATAGCGCTCGCCGTGCAATACGGGGCAAACGAACCGTCGGGCACCGCAGATCCGTATCGTCTCCTCCTCTACGAATTCGGACCAACCACCCTTCCGACCGAACCCTCGGGCGGCTCCACGCTCATGGCGCCGTCGAAAAGCAACACACGTCCCTCCGCAATCGCCGTGGGCGATGTGGACGGTGACGGAACGCAGGAGCTCGGCATCGCATTCCGCGCCTGGAACGGCACGGCCCGCGGCGTCATGATCGTGTCGCTGGACGGCGCCCTCGAATGGACCTCGCTCAATGTCGAAGCGATCGACACGACGACGGTTATCAGCAGCATCTTCGGGACTGCGCGAATGACCGACCTCGACAACGACGGGAAGAAGGAATTCGCCTTCGGCTACGAAAATACGGCGGGCACGATCGTCGTCTACGAGGCGACGGCCGCGAACACGTACAAGCGCTATACCTGGAATGCAAATACCACCGGTATCACCGGCGGCACGACGTTCGCGATGCAGCAGGTGGACATCAATAAAGACGGCAAGAACGAACTCGTCTACGGACATTCGGGACAGAAGACGTTGAACGTTATCGCCAACGTCACGGATCTCGCCACGTTCGATTCCACAAAGCACGTCTTCCGGATCGGCGCGATACCGGTGCATGTATCCTCGACAAGCAACGAAGTGCGCGGCATGGCCGCGGGCGATTTCGACGGCAACGGCAAGACCGACATCTTCACGTGCAACGGCTGGCGCATCTGGCGCTATGAATACAAGGGAACGGGATCGATCACCGATTCCGCCAATTACACCGT
>JAVBYH010000322.1 GCA_030824175.1 Bacteroidota bacterium
GGATTAGTCGTGGCATCGATGTCGTTGCCATAGAGGCAGAATCCCATTTCGAGGCGGAGCGTGTCGCGCGCGCCGAGTCCGATGGGTGCGATGTTGTGCTGCTTTCCCGCTTCGAACAGCGTCTTCCAGATCGCCTCTGCGTGTTCGGGCGCGAAGTAGAGCTCGTAGCCCTTCTCCCCCGTGTAGCCGGTGCGCGAAATGATCATCGGAACGCCTGCGAGCACGCCTTCGGTGAAATGGTAATACTTGAGGTCCGCGAGCACGCATGAGGTAAGCGGCTGCAGCACAGCTTCGGCCTTCGGTCCCTGCACGGCAAGGAGAGCATAGTCGTCGCTCTTGTCGACGAGCTCGGCACCGTCGACGACGTGGCCTGCGAGCCAGTCGAAGTCCTTCTGAATATTCGCCGCGTTGACGACGATCATATAGTTGTTTTCGCCGAGCATATAGACGAGCAGGTCGTCGACGATGCCGCCGTTGTCGTAGCACAGCGCAGAATACTGCGCGGCGCCGGGGACGAGCTTCGAAACATCATTCACCGTGACGGATTGGACGAAGGCGGCGGCGTTCGGGCCGGAGACGAAGAACTCTCCCATGTGCGACACATCGAAGACGCCCACATGCTCGCGGACGCTCTTGTGTTCATCCATGATGCTCGTGTACTGCACAGGCATTTCGAAACCGCCGAACGGCACGATCTTCGCGCCCGCCTGCTGATGAAGAGAGAAGAACGGAGTTCGTTTCATTACTTTTTCGCCTTGTTCCAGTCCGCGAGGAATTGTTCGAGTCCCCTGTCCGTTAGCGGATGGCGGACGAGCTGGTCGATGACCTTGAAGGGGATGGTGCAGACATGTGCGCCGATGAGGGCGGCCTCGACCACGTGCATCGGGGAACGCACGCTGGCGACGAGGACTTCCGTCTGATAATCGTAATTGTTGTAGATCTGGACAATCTGTCCGATGAGCTCCATGCCGCTGGTGGCGATGTCGTCGAGTCGGCCGACAAACGGGCTGACGTATGTGGCGCCGGCCTTCGCTGCGAGGATCGCCTGCGTCGCGGAGAAGCACAGCGTGACGTTCGTTTTGATGCCTTCGCCGGTGAGCGCCTTGACTGCCTTGAGGCCTTCTTTAATGAGCGGCACTTTGATGACGATGTTCTTGTGCAGCTTCGCGAGGTCGTGGGCTTCCTTCATCATGCCGGCGAAATCGGTCGAGATCACTTCGGCGCTCACGGGGCCGTCGACGATGGTGAGGATCTCCATGAGGAGCGGAATGAACTCTTTCCCCTCTTTTGCGACGAGGGACGGATTCGTGGTGACGCCGTCGAGGACGCCGAGATCGTTCGCCTCGCGGATTTCCGCGAGGTTTGCTGAGTCGATGAAAAATTTCATGGTCCGAACCTTAGTTGATGAATTCCTGTGTAATGTCCTTGTCCTGCTTGCGCGAGATGAAATGCAGCTCGTCGATCATGAGCGTGCGGTCCTCTTCGGCGGTGATATAGACGCGGAAGCGGATCATCATCGTGGTGAGGCGGCTGAAGATGCCACCGTCTCTCAGGTATTCGAGCATGCTCGGGTGGGCGCGGAGGACGAGGCGATGTTCGTGCGATTCGGCGCGGAACCGGCGGAGCCAGCGTTCCATGTTGCTCATGATTGTCGTCTTCGACTGGACCATGCCGCTGCCGCCGCAGACCGGGCAGGGTTCGGTGAAGCTGTGAATGATGCTCTGGCGGATGCGCTGGCGCGTGATCTGCATGAGGCAGAAGTCGGTGAGCGGCAGGATCGTCGCCTTGGCGCGGTCGCGCCGGAATTCCTTCTTCATCTCGTCGAAGATCTTCTTGCGGTTCTTGTCTTCCTCGACGTCGATGAAGTCGATGACGATGATGCCGCCGAGATCGCGTAGGCGGATCTGCCGGCAGATCTCGCGGGCGGCCTCGAGGTTTGTGCGGAGCGAATTGAGCTCCTGCTCCTGTTTGGCGGCGTAGCGTCCGGAGTTCACGTCCACGACCATCATGGCTTCCGTCGGGTCGAGGATGATGTAGCCGCCGCTCTTGAGCCAGACTTTGCGCGCGAGCGTTGTGGCGATCTCCTTTTCGATGCCGAGGGCGTCGAAGAGCGGTTCGCGTTTGCTGTAGAATTCGATCTTGTCTGCGAGCACGGGCGAGAAGACGTTGACGTAGGCCTTCGTCTCCTTATAGAGCTTCTTGTTGTCGAGCACGACGCGGTTGATGTCTTCGCTGAAGAGATCGCGGATGACGCTCGAGGTGGTGGCCATGTCCTTATAGAGGAGTGCGGGCGCCTGTTCGGTCTTCACGGTCTTCTCGATCTCCTTCCACGTGGCGAGGAGCTGTTCGAGGTCCTGCAGGAAGAGTTTCTCGTCCTGGTTCTCGGCGTTCGTGCGCACGATGACGCCGAAGGTCGCGGGGAGGATCGAGCGGACGAGCTTGCGCAGGCGTCGCTTTTCCTTGAAGCTTGTGATTTTCTTCGATATGCCGACCTTGCCGTCGAACGGCAGGAGGACGAGAAAGCGGCCGGGCAGCGAGACCTCGGACGTGACGCGCACGCCCTTCTTGCCGACCGGTTCCTTCGTGATCTGGACGATGATTTCCTGGCCCTTGGTGAGGTTTACCTCGTACTTGCGGGGTTCCTGGCCGCGGCCTTTGCCGCGCGAGCCGCGCTGAGCGTCGGCCTCGGCGGGACGGGGACGTTCCTCTGCGGACTCGTTCTCGTCGTCGTCTTCATCCGTGTCGATATCCTCGTCCGCCAGCATTGAATTGTACTGGCCGAGGGAAGCGCCGATGTCTGAAAAGTGGAGGAAGGCGTCCTGCTGAAGGCCGATATCGATGAACGCGGCCTGGATGCCGGGCATGACCTTCGCAACTTTGCCGACGTAGATATCCCCGACCATACGTTCCTTTTCGGGGGTTTCAACGAACAGTTCGGCGAGCTTTCCTTCTTCTGTTATAGCGATTCGAATTTCATTCGCTGTGGAGTTGATGATGATTTCTTTTCGCATGTATAAAAGAATGTCTAAAATATATCAGATAAAATCTGCAATTCATCAATAACAATTGAGAATCGTTGTGAATTCCTACGTCGGGAAGGGGCAATGGGTGAATTATTGTCCTGGGGATTAGCACCTTCAAAACCGCACGAAGACCTAAACTTAAGAGAAGTTACGGAAAAATTGAATGGGGTGCAAGAAGTTTTACGGTACCCGTCTTTCCTGTCTGTAAGTACGGGGCAAAAAAAATGGTCAAGCAGGCTGTATCACACTTTCAATCACGGGGTGCTGCTTCCTTCCGGACCTGACACGATTGGGCGATTTACGGTTGTACAGTGCTTGACCATCTTTATAACACCTGTGGAGCTGATCGGGATCGAACCGACGACCTATTCGTTGCGAACGAATCGCTCTCCCAAACTGAGCTACAGCCCCATCTTGATGTGATAATATACAAAAAGATTTTTCATTTTCAAATAGTATTTTTTTGCGCGGCATTTTTTTACAGTGCTGCCGGTGCCGTCACTCGATCCTGAAGCGGGCCTTCAGCCATTCGTATGCGATGTTGAGGTCCTTCGTCTTGCTTTCGCCGAGGGCGCGGAGTTCCGAGCCCAGATGCTGGACCTTGTCCGGGTGGTATTGCGAGACGAGTTCGAGATATTTTTTCCGGATTTGCGATTTCGTGAGCCTCCCCTGCAGTCCGAGCACGGTGCCGTAGTACTTAAGCTTTTCCTGGTCGGTGGAGGTGAGATGATCGAAGCGGGTGTCTGCGCGATGTTCCGCCGGATCGGTCCCCTGCTCGAAGCGTTCGTATTTCTCGTAGCGTTCGTACTTTTCGTATTTTTCGTAGCGCTGGTATTTTTTCTTCGACCGGAAGGACGAACTCCCTGCGATCTTCTTGAGGGACGTGTAGAGCGTCGTCGATGTCTGGTACGTATTGGTCATGTATTCGACGATGAGCGTATTGACTCCCATCCATTCGCTCGACTTCAATTTTTCGGCGGCCTCGAGGAGGTGTTTCGAGAGCATGGAGTCGAGGAAATTCGTCCTCACTTTTTTAAGCCGGTTACTATCGTCGACGGTGACGGTGCAGATCTTCAGGAGCGGGGTGATGCGCCGTTCCTGCCCGTGGTTGACGATCAGATTATAGAGCACGAGGTAGTCCGTCATCACGGCCGATGTGGCGACGGTATCGATGAGCCGTTTAGAATAGCAGATGCACTGGAGGCGGCCGTAGAGCGAGAAGGCGAATTCCTGGAGCGTCAGGTCGGTGTCCAGGTTGAACCATTTGAGGAACGTCGTATTGGCCGCCGGCTCCGTGTAGCGGGCGCGGAAATCGTATTCGGCCGAGATGTTGTGCGCAAGGAATCCCGTGGAGGTGCGGGAAAGCCCCGTCTGCACGGAACCGATGGCGCTCCAGACCTGCGAGTAGATCTCGTCGTAGAGAACGTATGCCTGGTCGTACTGCGAATCGGCGAGGAGCGAGTCCGCGACGTCGCGTATTTTTGTTAGATTACTCATAAAAAAAAGCCATATTACAGGGCGGTCGTATCGGGTACGGACCGAGGCGGAAGTGGAAGCGTTTCAGATAAAATATGCACATTTTTCGAACGTTCGTCAACTTATTTTCCGGCCTTCGGCCGGCGCGAGAGGAACACGAGATGATCATAGACATAGCGACAGCATCGCCGCCACACCGGGTACTACAGTCGGTCGCGACCGACGAGCTGAAGAAACGCATGGCGGTGAAGCCCGCCGTGGCGCGGCTCATCGATGCGGCGTCGCACCATTCCGGCATCGAGGCCAGGCATTTCGTCGTGCCGGACGGCGACGCGGCGGCGGAGAGAAAATTCTATTCGGTAAACGGGGAATATGTTTCGCCCGACACGAAGGCGCGGATGGAAGAATACGAGAAGTGGTCGAAGCTGCTGACGCGTCAGGCTGTCGATGCGCTCCTCCGTTCGACGGGCTGCGATCCGAAGACGATCGGGAGGCTCATCGTGATCTCGTGCACGGGATTCTTCGCGCCGGGAATCGATTACACGCTCATCGAGGAGTGCGGACTTCCGCGGACGGTGAAGCGGACGACGATCGGATTCATGGGATGCGCAGCCTCGCTCATTGGATTCTCGTCCGTGCTCGAGGCGATGACGGCGGCGGGATCCTCTCCCCTGACGACACTCATGGTCTCTGTAGAGCTCTGCAGCATTCATCTGCAGACGGAGGCGACGCGGGACAACATCCTTGCGAACATGATCTTCGCCGACGGCGCGGCGGCGGCGCTCGTTTCGAACGATGCGGCGTTGCGGCCGAAGGCGCGCCTCGAGCTGCTCGAGACGCGGTCCATCGTGTTCGAGCATTCATCGGACTCGATGGGGTGGAAGATCGGCAACACGGGATTCGAGATGGTGCTGTCGTCGGACCTGCCGAAGATCATCCTGGAGCATGCAGTGCCCGCACTGAAGACGATGATCGCCTCGGCGGGCCTCACCGCGGCCGGGATCGCGCACTGGGCGCTCCACCCCGGCGGGCGGGCGATTCTCGACGCGTTGCAGGAGGGCCTGGAGTTGACCGAGGAGGCGATGCAGCCGTCGCGGACCGTGTTGAAGAACTACGGGAACATGTCGTCGGCCTCCATCCTCTTCGTGATGAAGGAACTGCTTGCGTCGCGGCGCGTCGCCGCGGGAGACATCTGCTGCGCCGTCGCATTCGGTCCCGGCCTTTCGATGGAAGTCGCATTCATGAAGGGCGTATGACGCTGCACCGGCGGACGTACGACAGGGAGATCATGGACGATTTTTCGATCACCGACGAGCGCATCGTGCACGCGCTGGACGAACTGCGCACGATCAACATCGCGCTTGGCGGCAACAGCACGAGCCGCGCGGGCATGCGCATGCTGATGCGGGCGGATGAAGCGCCGCTCACGGTGCTCGATGTGGGAGCGGGCGGATCGGACACGGTGCGCATGCGGCGGAACGGCGCACGGGCGCTCCGGATCATCAGCACCGATCTCAACACCGGCGTGTGCCGCTATATTAAAGAACGCGATCCGGCAGACGAGGTGGTCTGCGGAAACGCCTTCGCACTCCCCTTCGCGGAGCGAAGCGTGGACATTGTGCACGTGTCGCTGTTCCTCCATCATTTTACGGAGGACGAGATCCATCGGCTCCTGACCTCGTTCCTCGCCATCGCGCGGACGGGCGTTGTCGTCAACGATCTGCGGCGGTCATGGTTCGCGCTTGCGGGCATCTGGATGCTCACGCGGCTCTTTTCGCACAGCGCGATGGTGAAGCACGACGCCCCCCTGTCTGTGAGGCGGGGATTCGTGCGGAGCGACATGCTCGCGCAGCTGGGCCGCCTGCGCTGTTCATCCTTCACACTCCACCGGCGATGGGCATTTCGATGGCTCGCCGTCATACGAAAATAATTCCCATGAGCGCATACGATGTTGTCATCATCGGCGGCGGTCCCGCCGGATCCGCCTCCGCGCTGTACCTCCGGCGCCGTGGTCTTTCCGTGTGCATACTCGAGAAGAGAATCTTCCCCCGCGAAACATTATGCGGTGAGTTCCTCTCGCGGGAAGTGACGGACAGCCTGAAGGACCTTGGTCTCTTTGGTGACTTTCTCGAGATGGGTCCGAACGCCATCTCCTCCCTGCACGTGCATTCCGACGACGGGCTCGCCGCGTCGGCCGACCTTGGATTCACGGGATACGGCATGAAGCGCGGCAGCTTCGATCTCTTCCTGCTCCAACAGGCAGCGAAACGCTCGGTGACCGTTGTGCAGCCCGCAGAGGTGAAGGATGTCGCGCGCGACGGCGTGCGCTTCGTCATCCGGTACGAGGACGCACAGGGTTCGCACGACGTGGGAGCGCGCCACGTTCTCGGCGCATATGGCAAGCAGAACATTCTTGACAAGCGGCTGCACCGGCGGCTGCCGGCGACGCCGACACATTTCAACGGAGTGAAATTCCACATCGACAGGTCGCTGTGTCCGGGCGCAGATCCGCGTTCGATACACATCTTCAC